>JAZBPM010000187.1:0-9998 GCA_036351615.1 Desulfofustis sp. | reverse complement strand
TATCTTTGCCCGTCCGGGGCGATCAGCCATAGCGGCCATCACGTGGTAAAGAATTTCTACCGCAATCTCTATTTCAGCCAGCGTATGGAGAAATTCCTATGATTGATACCATAGAATTACGACAGACCATGGAGGATCACGACAAGGCCTTTGTCGAGGTATCCTTCCTGCTCGATATGTTCGTCGACACCATCGAGACGTTTGTCGGCAAGTCGACCCCGTCGCTGGCGGTGGCCGCTGGCCGGAAAATGGCGAAGAATATGCCGATCTACCTTGATGAAGCCAACGCCTCACTGGCCTTGAGCGAGATGGTTCGGGTTTTTTCCGAGGGTTTTGATATCACCGGCAGTTTTGCCGGCAAAGAGGCGACCATTACCATCGATCACTGCCCGATAAACTCCGTCTGCACGGAGCGTAATCTGGCACTCGACGGCCCGACCTGCCAGATGTTTCACTACTATATCGCCGGTATCATGGCCGAACTGACCGGCAGTCCGGCTCGTCCGACGACGGTCGAGGCCGGCGACCGCTGTGTGTTCAAGCTGGCGTTCAGCGGCCTGAAGGCGTGACGACGCGGACGCTGGTCGTCTGCATCGGCAACGACCTGGTCGGCGACGACGGCGTCGGGCACGAGATTTTTAGACAACTGAGCAAACGCGCACTGCCGCCCGGCGTGCGCGTTTGCTTGTTGGGCCTTGGCGGGATCGATATCATCGACCATCTCGACGGAGAAGAATTGCTGATTGTCGTCGATGCCGTGCAACTCGGCCAGCCCGCCGGAACGGTGCGGGTCCTGGCGTGGGAAGATATTCCGGCGAGCGACCTGCGCCCGGTTTCCGGCCATGGCATCGGTATCCGGGAGGCGCTGCAGGTCTGCCGTCGGCTCTATCCAGACAAAGCGGCCCAAAACGTCTATCTGGTCGGGGTCGAAGGAAGCTGTTTCAACGAACTCGGCACCGGGTTGACCGATATTGTTCGGCGGGCGGTACCGGAAGCGGTCGGGCGAGTCGTTGAATTGATCGATGGCGGACCGGTCGATCAGCTTGCTGACCGGTAGCGGGGGACCACGTACGGTCCTTCCGGAATGACGGCGATCTCGCTGTCTCCCTGCCGGTGGACACTCTCCATGATCGCCTCGCGCAGAGCGGTGACCGGCTCGATACCGGTTCGGGCCAGGTCCCCTTCCGAAAGCCCGGTGGTATAGAGCTGAATGGAACCGTGGCGGAGCGGTTTGATGAGCATCTCCGTCTGCCACTCGTCGATCAGGGCCACGCTGCGGCCGGCCAGCATTTCCATGAAGCCGTCTGTGCCGCGGCGGCAGAACTCCTCCTGGGCTGAGACAAATTCCCTGCTGCCCATGCCTTCCGAGCACTCGCTGGCAATGATGATGGTGCCCCCCTCCTGGAGGATGTCCAGCGGGCTGACCATGCCTTTGACCGTCTGGTAGTATGTTCGATCAAGCGGATAGCCGCCGGCCGATGTGACGATGGTGCCGAATTTGCGGTCGACGTCCACCTCGGCATAACGCCGCATGAACCGCACCGCCTCGAGGTGACTCGCCTCGATCTCGCCGAAGGTGATTCGGCCGAGCCGCCGTTTGTCGTCGATTGCCACGTTGACGGCGTAGATTTCGCCGATTCTCCGGATGATCTCGATCTGCGCCTCATGCAGCGGGTTGCCGTCCATCACGCAATTGACGGCTCGGGGATGTTCAAGTACGTGCGCCGTGTGGAACGATAAAATGGTGTCCTGGTAGGCGACGCCGGGAGCGACGACCTTGCGGCCCCCGGAGTAACCGGCCATGAAGTGCGGCTCGACGAGACCGGTGACCAGTCGCAGATCGGCCTCGACGAAGCGACGGTCGATACCGATCGGGATGCCGGCTGAAGTAACACCGAGATCGACGTGAGCTTCACGGTCCCGGGCGAAGTGATTCTCGATGCGGATCGAGGAGAAAATATCATCAGAACCGATTAGTTCGCGTAGTTCCTCGCCTTCGTTGGGGCGATGCAGACCGGTGGCCACCAGGATCAGAATCTGCTCGCGATCGATACCGGCCTTGATTAGTGTATCGATCAGCGGGGGCAAGAGACGGCCGTTTGGGACCGGTCTGGTAATATCGCAAATCAGGATACAGGCGCTTTCCCGGCCGCGGGCCAGTTCGGAAAGCGGCTTGCAGCCGATCGGTTCGGCAAAGGACTGGAGAATGGGACCGTTGCCATCTTCCACGATCGGCATCGGATATTTGACGATTTCCCTGACGCCGATCGACGGCGGCAGGTTGACCGTCATCTCGGAGCGACCGTAGAGTAAACTGAATTCCATCGTACTGTTCCTTGAGTAAAGACTGCTGTCGCCGTTAACCGTCGGTGAGGATCGCCGTGACAAGGCGCTCCGAGGTGGCGAGCAGATGTGACTTCAGGGCCTGTTCGGCGGATGCGCCGTTGCCGTGTTCGATGGCTTCGACAATGGTTTCGTGCTGCTCGAAAACCAGGTCGTAGCCCCAACTGTGCCGGGCTTTTTGTTCCATCCAACTGCGGATCGGTTGGCGCATTTCCTTCAGGAAACGGATCAGCACACTGTTATGGCAGGCGCCGGCGACTGCCAGATGAAAAGCGAGGTCCTGAGCTATCGGTGACTCGCCGTTCTGAAGAGCCACGCGTAACGAGTCGTGGGCCTCTCGGATCGTTTCCAGATCTTCTGTGGTGGCGCGCTCCGCAGCCAGTCGGACGATGGTGCATTCCAGTTCGAGGCGGGCCTCCACCAATTCCCGGATCTTGTCCCGGCCGATACCGAGAAGGCCGACCGACCGGCGCTGATCGTCAACGGAAAACGGGGCAACATGGGTGCCCTGGCCGGGACGGACGGTGACCAAACCGATCAGCGACAGGGCGCCCACGGCTTCTCTGATCGAGCTCCTGCCGACTTGAAACTGCTTCATCAGCTCCGGTTCCGGGGGCAGGCGGTCTCCCGGCTGCCATATGCCTTCGGCAATCATTGACATCAGGCGATCGGCTACCTGGTCGGCCAATCGTTTGCGGTGTAGCGGAACAGTTGTGTCAGCCATGGTCGAGTAATTTCAGCAGGCCGGAACAGCCGTGTGGTCTCCCGGCGTCGCGGCGATTGTCTCCATCCCTGTCGCTATCGTGCCGGTTGTCGTACGGCGGGAATTTTTTATTGACAGCAGACGGAAAGTGCAATAGTGATACGATAAACATCAGATGATATGCTGATCTGATGGTTTTGCTATTGTAGGACAATCCCGGGCAATATGCAATCGTCAATTGCAGGCATATCGATGATGCCTGCCGTACGCTATTAAAAGAGAGAACATTATGCCGAAATTCAGTGCCAATCTGTCCATGCTTTTTCAGGAAGTCGAATTTCTCGAGCGCTTTGCCAAGGCGGCGGACAACGGATTTTCCGCTGTCGAGTTCATGTTCCCCTATGACTGGCCGGCCGCTGAAGTGGCAGAGCGTTTGCATCATCACGGTCTGCGGTTGGTATTGCATAACCTGCCGGCCGGAGACTGGGGGGCCGGCGAACGCGGTATCGCCTGTCTGCCGGGACGGGAAGGTGAGTTTCAGGACGGGGTGGGCCGGGCCATTGAGTACGCCAAGGCCCTTCAGTGCCCGCAGATCAACTGTCTGGCCGGCCTGATGCCTGCCGGCGTGACCGCTGAGAAAGTCCTCGCTACGCTGACTGCTAATCTGCGTTTTGCCGCCGAGGCCCTGGCCCGCGAGGAAATCGGACTGCTCATCGAACCACTTAACAGCAAGGACATCCCCGGGTTTCTGTTGACCTCTTCGGCGGAGGGGTGCCGGGTGATCGATGCGGTCGGTCATGAAAATATCAAGTTGCAATATGACATCTATCACATGCAACGCATGGAGGGTGATCTAGTCAACACCATGACGGCGTTGATAGGGCGGATCGGCCATATCCAGCTGGCCGATAATCCCGGCCGTCATGAGCCGGGTAGTGGTGAAATCAATTACGACTATCTTTTCAGAGCAATCGACAATCTTGGTTACCAGGGTTGGATCGGTTGCGAATATATTCCGGCGGCCGGCACCGAAGCGGGGCTTGGCTGGCTGGATTCCTATCGTTAACAAGGAGGAAAAAATGAAAATAGGCTTTCTCGGAACAGGAATCATGGGTGGACCGATGGCCGGCCATCTGCTCGATGCCGGCCACCAGGTTTTTGTCGATAGCACCCATACGGTGCCCCCGGCCTTGAAGGAAAAAGGTGCCGTCTTGCACAATTCGGCAAAAGAAGTCGCCGAGGCGGCAGAGGTGATCATTCTGATGGTGCCGGACACCCCTGACGTAGAGGCGGTGCTTTTCGGTGAAAACGGTGTGGCCGAAGGTTTGAGCAGCGGCAAGATCGTCGTGGACATGAGTTCGATCTCGCCGGTTGAAACCAAAGAGTTTGCCGCCAAGATCAACAAGCAGGGCTGTGATTACCTCGATGCCCCGGTTTCCGGCGGCCAGGTCGGCGCCGAACAGGCGACATTGACAATCATGGTCGGTGGTGACCAACAGGTTTTCGACAAGGTCTTGCCGCTTTTCCAGTTGATGGGCAAGAATATCACGCTGGTCGGGGATAACGGAGCCGGCCAGACCTGCAAGGTGGCAAACCAGATCATCGTCGCCCTGACCATCGAGGCGGTCGGAGAAGCGTTACTCTTCGCTTCCAAGGCCGGGGCCGATCCGGCCAAGGTTCGCGAGGCGCTGATGGGCGGTTTTGCATCTTCGAAGATTCTCGAAGTCCATGGCGAGCGGATGATCAAACGAACCTTCCAGCCGGGGTTTCGGATCAATCTGCATCAAAAGGATCTCAACCTGGCCCTGGCCAATGCCCGAAAATTGCAGATCGCGCTACCCAACACGGCTACCGCCCAGGAATTGTTCAACGCGGTGGCGGCCCAGGGTGACAGCGGGCTTGATCATTCGGCGATGGTTCTGGCCCTGGAGAAGCTGGCCGAACACAAAATTAAGGAATAACAGATATTTTTCCATTCCTATCCGATCATGCAGGCCACCGTTGCCGTGCCTGCATGATCGGCCTCCTTCCCCGGTTTTAACTCCTGTTGTTGCCTCCATTTCTTCTGCTCAATGCTCCCGTATCGAGCCAAGTTTCGATTTCTGAAAAAATTATATCGTCGAGCTGACCGGTTCCGCCTCCGGCTGCTGCGCTGCGGCCTGATCGGCTGGCCTCCGAGACCGGCAGACAGGCCATCCATGGCCTGACGTGAAGCTTTCGGGCCTGATTCTCCGGCCCACCGGGCCTTTGCGATGCAGCCTCCGGCAGAACCAGTCAGGCCTTCCGGCCTGGTGCCGATTTTCATTGCTCGTTGTGACATCCCGTAATAGGAATTAGCAGCAATTTATTTTATCAGCTAAAGTTATCTGAAATGAATCTTTGCTTTGCAGGGCCGTCGCTTTTGGTTACAATGACATTTTGAAAAACCATGGATAAACAAAGACTTTACCTGTAATCAAGGAGCCGGTCCCCTGCTGTCCGATCCAGAGGAGGCCGGCAGTGCCGAGAGGAGACGGTATGTCGCGAGACAATGATGCAGTTCAGGTTCTGGCCATTTTGTCGGAAAATCTTGTCAATCCTCAGCCACAGCTGGTTCCCACAACGGCCATTGCCGGTCGTTTGGAATGCGGCGTCAATCAGCTTCGGCCGCTGCTGCGAACCATGGAGGGGATGGGAGTGATCCAGTCGGACCCGGATCTTCGCTATCACCTGATTACCGCCGAAGGCCTTCGCTGGCTGCGGCAGCGCCAGCCTGTCCGCATCGGCGGCTAGCCGGCAGTCGGCACGGCATAAGCGCTTCCCTGTCGATCGGGCACGATCGGCAACAGGCATAGTGATAACCGACAAAGAGCGATGAATCAATCGAACCAGCAGACCTATGATAATTATATCAAGGCCCTGATGGACATCAGTCAGGCGATCACCTCGGATCTGTTTCTCGAGGACCTGTTCAAACTGATCGTCATGGTCACGGCCAAGGTGACCGGGGTGGAGATCTGCTCGCTCTGGCTGGTTGATGAAAATGTCAATCCGCCACTGATCCGGCTGAAGGCGACCCAGGCGCTGGAGCCTGTTTATATCAAGGATCGAGCCCTGCGACTCGATGAAGGGGTGGTCGGCTACGTGGTCTCGACCCAGCGACCCTATGTCATCGAAGATGTATTGCGAAACGAGCGTTTCAAGGAAAAGGAGATGGCCCGCACCCTCGGTCTCGTATCGATGGTAGGGGTGCCGCTGCAGGGACGGGAAGACCGGGTAATTGGTGTGCTCAACTGTTTTACCGCTGTCCCGCATCACTTTTCGGAGACCGATATCAATATGTTGACCGCCGTTGCCGGACAGGCGGCCATTGCCATCCATAACACCGAGTTGATCATCAAAACCAGGGTGGTCGAGCGGGAGCTGCAGACCAGAAAGCAGATAGAGCGGGCCAAAGAGATCCTGATGGATCGGCGAAAGATCAGCGGCGAGGAGGCCTACCGCTGGATTCAAAAACGAAGCATGGACAGCCGCAAATCGATGCAGGATGTGGCCGAGGCCATCATCCTCTCCGACGAGTGGTAGCTGATGTTGGCCAGCTTGGCGGTGGCTCGGGAGAACCGATAATTAACACTTTTTTATTGACAAGGTAATTCAGTCCAGCTAAAAAACTGGCTGACTATTGATGCTCGGTCATTCGTACAACGGCGTACGGATCGGCCGGGGAGAAGACAACGGTGTCTGATTTCCCTTTCGGGGACAGACGCCTTTTTTTATGCGGACTACCCGCCGTCGGCACTGTCCTCGGGATGAACGAGTGTACGAAGGAGGCAGTGATGATGAGGGTCGAAAAAATCAATGATGTATTGGGTACCGCCAATCGTGGTAATCCCGCCGAATCGGGGCTCTGTACGTTGTGCCGCGCCGATTGCACAGGCAAATGCGAGTCCTGGAAGTCCAGCCTGGTAGGTCGAAAACTCCTCTATCCCCGTGATTTCGGGTTGGTAACCGCCGGAGCGAACAATACCACCCATGTCGGTGTTTCTTACAACTCGCTGCGTATCCAGGGCTATGCCTACGGTTCCGCAGGCCTGGCCCAGGGATTGAGCAGTGATCCGGATGATTGCATCTTTCCCAATGTCGGCTTGACCACATCGTTTGGCAACGCGACCAAGACAAAGGTTCGCCTGCCGTTGATGACCGGCGCCCTGGGTTCTACCTTTATTGCCGCCAAGTATTGGGATTCGTTTGCCGTCGGTTGTGCACTGACCGGCATCCCGATCGTCATCGGGGAAAACGTGGTCGGTGTCGACAAGGAGTCGGAATTCAGCGGAGGAACGATCAACAAGGCGCCCGAGCTTGATCGGCGGATAGAGATCTACCAGCGCTATTATGACGGTTACGGCGCAATGATCGTCCAGCTCAACGTCGAAGATACCCGTAATGGGGTGGCCGAGTACGTTGCCGAGAAATACGGGGACCGCTGCATTATCGAGCTTAAGTGGGGGCAGGGTGCCAAGAATATTGGCGGTGAAATTCAGGTGACCAGCCTCGATTATGCGATCTTCCTGAAAGAGCGCGGCTATGTGGTCGACCCGGATCCGACGCTGCCGGAAGTTCAGCAGGCCTTTGCCAAAGGAGCGATCAAGTCGTTTGCCCGGCACAGCAGGCTCGGTTCGACCAATCTTGCCTCGTTCGAGTTGGTGCGCGAGGATTTCATGAAGTCGGTGGACTACCTGCGCAGCCTCGGTTTTTCCAGGATTTCTCTGAAGACCGGCTGTTACGGCATGCAGGAACTGGCCATGGCCATCCGCTTCGCTTCCGATGCCGAGCTCGATCTGTTGACCATCGACGGCGCCGGCGGCGGTACCGGCATGAGTCCCTGGAATATGATGCAAAGTTGGGGGGTTCCGTCGATCAACCTCCACGCCAAAGCGTATGAATATGCCAGTCTGCTGGCCGGTCAGGGGAAACGGGTGGTGGATCTTGCCTTCGCCGGCGGGTTTGCTTTGGAGGATGCTATCTTCAAGGGGCTAGCCCTCGGTGCGCCGTTCGTCAAGCTGATCTGTATGGGACGGGCCTTCATGATCCCCGGTTTCCTCGGCGCCAATATCGAAGGCGCCCTGCACCCCGAACGGAAAAACTGGATCAGCGGCAATTGGAACAGTCTGCCGAAATCGGTCAGCGACCTTGGCTCATCACCGGAAGAACTGTTTGCGTCTTACTACGACGTGGAGAAGAAGGTCGGGCGGGAGGAGATGCGCAATATTCCCTACGGCGCCATTGCCATGTGCACAATGGTCGATAAGCTGGCGTGCGGCCTGCAGCAATTGCTGGCCGGGGCGCGCAAGTTCTCGGTAGACCAGATCAGTCGCAACGATCTGTTTGCGGCGAACCGAGAGACCGCTCAGGAGACCGGTATCACCTTCATTACCGATGCCAACAATGAAAGTGCCCGTCAGATCCTGCTGGCTTGATGGACAGGCGGCGTCGGCTTTTTTTGCCGGTGCCGCCGCGGATCGATTGGCCAGCGAACCTCCTCGGCCCGCAGTGGCATACCGGGAAACGGTGATCAGGGAAAGATTATCCAGAGTAGTTCGGCAACGTTGTCGGTGGCCGGATTTCGCCAGCGTTCGGGTGTGTCTCTGGGGAGCAGGACGGTGTCACCCGGAGCCAGGGTCTCGTTTCGTCCGTTTATCTTCAATTCCAGGCTGCCGCTTACCAAGTAGCCGAACTCCTTGCCTTTGCGGGCGGAAAAATGACCGGGCAGTTTTTTGCCCGGCTGTATCCTGATCAGAATGATCTCCGCCGGTAGGTCACTATCCGGTGACAGGAGCCGCTCCGCCTCGACTATTTCCCGGGAAAAACGGGGGATCGAAATCGGTGAGCGGGTCGTTGCCGGATAGATCAGGGCGCCCCGATCGCTGCCTGTTTCCCTGAACAGGGTTGCCGGGTCCACCGACAGACTCTCCGCCAGTCGAAACAGGGCCGGCAGCGACGGATAAATAGTGTTTTTTTCGACCTGCGAAATGGTACTCGGTGTGACGCCGATCAGGTCGGCCAGTTGTCTCTGCGACAACCCCTGTTTCAGCCTGATGTCTTTGATGCGCGCGCCAAGATCGAACGTGCCGATCGGCGGTTTCTGGCTCGCAAAAACGATGCCCGTCTCTTCTGCGGAAAAGGCATGTTGTTCGTTGAGGTGCTTACATTGTCGTTTTTCCGCCTTAATGATTTTCAGACTCGAACTGCCGCGGCGCACCGCAAGGTCGATGACCACCTGGGCGACCTTGTTGATATTGGCCTTGAGTTTGCCGGAATGGGCACCTCTCTCGATGAGCCAGTAAGCGATGGTGTCCAGCTCGTAGAGGCGCGGGCAGGTGCGAACGTAGAAATCCAGCACCGTTTCCTCCCCCCAGAGAGACTGCATGCCGGTCAAACTGTCGATAATGAAGTGGACATCGCCGGACAGGGTGGCGTGCAGACCGTACATAGCCTCGGCAACCTGGCCTGCATCTGCCGGTTCGTTAACCTTGATCACCTGATAAGGCCACATCGCGCCGTCTTTTTCGTAGAATTTATTAAAGACGTCGCTTCGGTCGCCTTTGCCGTTGGTAAAGCAGTCGAGAATCGTCAGTTTCTGGCTCTCGGCCAGCGGGCCGAGATACGACACGAGATTTTTCGGCGAGCGGTCGAAGGTAACATAGATCAGCGGCTTTCCAGCCTGCAGCGTCTCGTTGATGAAGCACAGGCAAAATGTAGAGGAAAAACTGCCGGCCTCTTCGTACCACAGGACATTGTCGCCGATAAAGAGGTTGCCGAGCAACCGATCCAGTTCGGTAATACCGGAAGAGACGCGCCGTTTCTCCGTTGTTGTCGCCATCGTTCTCACTGAAGACTCAGCCGCGCGGCCAATCAATTATCGGCAGCGGCCGCTGCGCCTCGATTTCGAGCAGGCGGTTGTATTTCGCGAGGC
>JAZBPM010000186.1:0-2518 GCA_036351615.1 Desulfofustis sp. | reverse complement strand
GGGCTGAAACAGTGGTTTTGAAGATGCAGGGTGCCTGGGGTGCCAAGGATATCTTCAACGACTTCGCGACGGATTATGTCAAGCGGGTCAACGAGATGGCCGGCGGACGACTGAAGATCGAGTACTTGATCGCCGGTGCCGTCGTCAAGGCCTTCCAGGTCCAGGACGCTGTCCATAAGGGCGTTCTTGATGCCGGCCATGAGGTTGCTGTCTACTGGTATGGCAAGAGCAAGGTCGCTTCCCTGTTCGGTACCGGCCCGGTCTTTGGCCAGAACGCCCACCAGGGTCTGGCTTGGATGCACTATGGCGGCGGCAACGAACTGTATCACGAGCTGATGGAGGCCCTGGGCCTGAACATCGTCAGCTTCTTCGCGATGCCGATGCCGGCCCAGCCGCTCGGCTGGTTCAAGAACGAGGTCAAGTCGGCCGATGATCTGGTCGGCCTGAAGTACCGGACCGTCGGTCTGGCTGCCGACCTCTTCCAGTCGATGGGAGTCAAGGTCACCCAATTGCCGGGCGGCGAGATCGTGCCGGCTCTGGAGCGCGGCGTTATCGAGGCGTTCGAGTATAACAACCCGACTTCGGACCGCAGCTTCGGTGCCCAGGACGTCAGTAAAATATACATGCTCAGTAGCTATCATCAGGCAGCCGAGTTCTTCGAGATCATGTTCAACAAGGACAAGTTCAACGCACTGCCGGATGAGCACAAGGCGATCATCAAGTACGGCGCTGAGGCCGCTTCTTCCGCCAACTTCTGGCGAGGCCAGGACCAGTACTCGAAAGACCTGCTGTGGCTCAGAGACGAGGCCGGTGTTAAAGTGCTTCGCACCCCGGAATCGATTCTCAAGAAACAGCTCGAGGCCTGGGATGCCCTGCTGCCCGATCTCGAGAAAGACCCGTTCTTTGCCAAGGTCGTCAAATCTCAGAAAGAATTCGCCCATCGAGTAGCCTACTACGAGCTGCTCAATACCGCGGATTACAAACTCGCCTACGATCATCATTTCCCGGGAGAGCTCGGTTATTAAATGATGTGACGGGCTTTTTCTTGTTTCCTGCGGACGCCGCCTCGCGCGGCGTCCGCCAATTCGGAATACCGTTGCCTGCCGATCGAGGACGTGAGCATGAATTACTTTCTCAATTTTATCGACCGCTTGACTGCCTGGGTAGGAAAATCGTTTGCTTGGTGTATCTTGATTCTGACCTTTGCGACAAGCTACGAAGTTTTTGTCCGTTATGCATTGCGAGACCCGACCGACTGGGCCTTTGATATCAGCTATATCATGTATGGAACGCTGTTCATGATGGCCGGTGGCTATGCCCTGTCGCGCAATGCTCATGTCCGTGGTGATTTTGTCTACCGGCTCTGGCCGCCTCGTATTCAGGCCGGGATCGAACTGGTGCTCTACTTTGTTTTCTTCTACCCCGGCGTGCTCGCCCTGATCTATGCCGGTACCGCCTATGCGATCGAGTCCTGGGGCTATATGCCGTATGGGTTTACCGGCCCGAGAGGGGAGATCAGCGTCAATAGTCCGGCCGGCGTGCCGATCGCGCCGCTCAAGACCATTTTGCCGATCGCCTCGTTCATCATGTTGCTGCAGGGTATCGCCGAGACCATCCGCTGCATCCTCTGCCTGAAAAACGGCAGCTGGCCGGCGCGTATGCACGATGTCGAGGAGATGGAGAAAGTGTTGATCGAACAGCACAAACGCGCGGCTGCCAAGGCCGAGCGTGAGCTGGCCGCCAAGCAAGAGGAGGGCGCGAGATGACAGATCCCCAGGTAGCCATGTTGATGATGGGGTCGTTCGTGGCCTCGATCCTGCTCGGATTTCCGATCTGTTTTACACTGGTCGCGATGGGCGTCGGCTTTGGCTATTACGCCTACGCCACACCGACCTGGATGGACCATCCGCTGCAAAACACCATTTTCGATCTGCTCGTCAACCAGACCTACTCGGTCATGACCAATGACGTACTGGTTGCCGTGCCGCTCTTCTTGTTTATGGGCTACATCGTCGAGCGGGCCAATATCGTCGAGCGGCTCTTTTTCAGCCTCAATATTGCCGCTCGGTTCATCCCCGGGGCGATGGCCGTTGCCGCGCTGATCACCTGCGCGATCTTTGCCACCGCCGTCGGTATTGTTGGCGCCGTGGTAACGCTGATGGGATTGCTCGCCTTTCCGGCCCTGCTCAAGGCCGGCTATGACGAGAAACTCTCGGCCGGCGTGGTCTGTGCCGGTGGTTGTCTCGGCATTCTGATACCGCCCAGTATCATGCTGATCGTCTATGGCGCCATCTCCGGCGTTTCGGTGGTCAGGCTCTACGCAGGCGCATTGCTGCCCGGTTTCATGCTGGCCGGCATGTATATCATCTACGTTGTCATGCGGGCGACGCTCAACCCGAAACTGGCACCAAAACCACCGAAGGAGCAGACCGATATTCCGGTTAAGGAATTGTTCATGATGCTGCTCACTTCGGTCATTCCGCTGACCCTGCTGATTCTTGCGGTGCTCGGCTCGATC
>JAZBPM010000185.1:0-6034 GCA_036351615.1 Desulfofustis sp. | reverse complement strand
TGGTGCCCAAATATATCCTGACGTCTTTTACCCTGGCGTTTTTTGCGGTGATCCTGTCCATGGGGATAAGCCAATGATCAACATGACCAACACCATTCTCGTCATCATCCTGCTGTCGGTATTGTTGTCGCTGGCGTCCAACCGGCTGTCCGCCCTGGTCAGGATCATGGCCCTGCAGGGCGTCATGGTGTCGCTCACCCCGCTGTTTCTCGAACATCACAGCAATCTCGGCAGCGGCGGGCTGATTTTTTTTCAGATCATGATCCTGATCAAGGGACTGCTCATTCCCGGCCTGTTGTTCATGGCGGTGCGCAAGGTCTCGATTACCCGTGAGATCGAGCCGCTGATCGGCTACCACGCTTCCCTGTTCTTCGGGTTGGTGTGTATTCTGCTGTCCGGCTACATCACCTCCCGGCTGCAGGTGTCCCTGCCGGCCGGTAACGAGTTGTTACTCATTACGGCGATCACCACCCTGGCCGCCGGATTGTTCCTGATGATGGGCCGGACGAAGGCGATCACCCAGGTGATCGGCTACCTGATGCTGGAAAACGGCATCTACCTGATCGGCACCGCGCTTACCAAACAATCGCACACCCTTTATGTGGTTGAGTTCGGGGTGCTGCTCGATCTGCTGGTCGGCGTGATGGTCATGGGCATCATCCTGCATAACATCAACCATGCCTTCGACGATGTCGACACTACCCTGATGCGACGTTTAAAGGACTGAACCGATGATTGAATTTATCTTCCTGTTGCCGATGATGACCGGTATCATCGCGCTCTTCCTGCCGGTGAATCTGGGCCGGGGGGTACTGGTTGTTACCGCCCTGCTGCATCTCCAGGTCTGTGTGATGGGCTGGATGGGTAACCTCGAGCCGATCTTCGGAGCCTTTTTCGGGCGGTCGCCGGAGGGGATGCTGGTGCTGCTGGTCACTTCCTTTATCTTCCTTTTTATCGCCATGTACGCTGTCTCCTATATGGCAGAGACGTCGATGCAGAGCGAGCCGATCTTTATCGGCTGCATGCTCCTCTTCCTCGGTACGATGAGCATGGTCGCGTTGGCCGATCATCTGATCGTCCTGTGGATCGCCATTGAGGCGACCACTCTGGTCAGTGCCCCGTTGATTTTTATCAGCCGTTCGAAACGGGCCCTGGAGGCGACCTGGAAATATGTGCTGATCTGTTCGGTCGGCATCGCCCTGGCCCTGCTCGGGTGCTTTTTCGTGACCCTGTCCATGGATGTAGCTGCGATCAATGTACCGCTCACCTTCACCTCGCTCAATGCGGTGGCCGAGCGCCTCGATCCGTTTTGGCTGACCTTCGGTTTCATCTTCATCATTATCGGCTATGGCACCAAGATGGGGTTGGCGCCGATGCATACCTGGCTACCCGATGCCCACAGTGAAGCCCCGAGCCCGGCTTCCGCGCTGCTTTCCGGGGCGCTGCTCAACTGCGCCTTCCTCGGGGTCTATAAATTTCACACCCTGATGCACCTTGCAGGACTCGGATCGTTTTCCAGTAATCTGCTGATCGGATTCGGCCTGGTCTCGATGGTGGTCGCCGGTATTTTCATCCTGCGCCAACCCGATTACAAGCGGATGCTGGCCTATTCCTCCATCGAGAACATGGGGATTATCGCCTTCGGTGTCGGCATCGGCGGGATTGCCCTGTACGGCGCGCTCCTGCACCTGATCCATCACTCTCTGCTCAAGTCGTCGCTGTTTCTGTCCAGCGGCAACATTCTGCTTGGCTTCGGCAGCAAGCTGGTCGCGCTGGTCGGCGGTCTGACCCGTTTTCTGCCGAAGACCGCGGTGTCGTTTCTCGCAGGTTTTGTCGGTATTTCCGGACTGCCGCCCTTTGGCCTGTTTATCAGTGAGTTGTGCATCATTTTCGGGGCGTTTCAGGCCGGGCACTATCTGGCGGCCATCGTTTTTATCGCCAGCCTGGTGTTGATTGTAGCCGGAATGGCCCAGATTGTTACCGATATGTCGTTCGGCGGCGGTGACCAGGTCGAGATCCTCGTCGGCGAAGGGTTTTTTCGAGTCATGCCGCCCTATGTGCTGCTGGCTGCCTCCATCGTTTTGTGCATCTGGCTGCCCGACGAGATCTACCAGACCATTATCAACACTATCAGCGTGATCGGGGGGACGATCCATGGATAACCTGCTGGCCATACGTTATGGCGAGGCGATCGGGAGAGAACAGATCCCCTGCGTGCCCCTGGCCCGGTTTTCTGCCGAGCTGTCCTCTTTTATCGGTGACGGCGGCTCCATCGTTCAGCTGTTTGGATATCGGCAGGGAAGGGAGACCAGGTTGCTGGCGATCGTTCGCAACGACGGTCTCTATGCCCTTGGCACCGTGGTCGAGCGGGACTTTCCGTCGCTGACCGCTGCCACCAGCGAAAAATTCCACCTCTTCGAGCGTGAGATTGCCGAACAGTTCGGTATTATTCCGGTCGGCCATCCCTGGCTGAAAATGGTACGCTATCACGCCAATGAGACCGGTCTGCCCGATGCCTTCGGCAATGACTACCGCCAGGAGATCCCGGGAAATTACCCCTATTTTCAGGTCGACGGATCGGCCATCCACGAGGTTGCCGTCGGTCCGGTGCATGCCGGCATTATCGAGCCGGGACATTTTCGCTTTCAGTGTGCCGGCGAAGAGGTTCTCTCCCTGGAAATCCAACTCGGCTATCAGCATCGCGGTGCAGAAAAGCTGCTGACCGGGGTGCCACTCAAGCGATTGCCGATCATCTGCGAAGCAATCGCCGGAGACACCGCCATCGGCCATAATCTCTGTTGCTGCCAGGCCATCGAAGCGCTCGCCGGTCTCAGCGTCGACCGCGGCGCTCGCGTCGTGCGTACCATCGCGCTGGAGTTGGAGCGTATCTGTAACCATGTCGGTGATCTCGGTGCGCTCAGCGGCGATGTCGCCTTCAACCCGCCGGCCGCCTATTTCGGCAGGATCAGAGGTGAATTCTTGAACCTGCTGCTGACGCTGTGCGGCAATCGATTCGGCAAGAGCCTGGTACGGCCGGGTGGCGTCTCCCAGGTGATGACCGAAGAGCAGCGGCGGATCATCGCCGACAAGCTGAGCGAGGTCGAACCGGAAATCCGGCATGTCTGCGATCTGCTCTTTACCGCCCACTCCGTGCAGGCCCGCTTCGAGCATACCGGTACCGTCTCTGCCGAAGTTGCCGGACGACTCGGTCTGGTCGGCTATGCCGGTCGGGCTTCTGGGATCGCCTATGATGCCCGGGTGCAGTTTCCGACCGAATGTTACGCAGAAGTTCCGGCCTGCCGCAACGAGATGACCAACGGTGACGTCTACAGCCGGGCCCAGGTGCGCCGGGAAGAGATCATGCACTCGATCTCGGTGATCCGAACCATGCTCAGTGACGGTGTGGATGCGGCCGGTCCGGTGCTGATGCAGGAGCGGGCGTTGGCCCCGAATGCGATGGTGGTGACCATTAACGAGGGCTGGCGGGGCGAGGTGTCCCATTGCCTGCTGACCGGGACGACAGGGGAGATCGAACGCTACAAGATCAAGGATCCGTCGTTTCACAACTGGACCGGATTGGCCATGGCCCTGCGCAACCAGGAGATTTCCGATTTTCCGTTATGCAACAAGAGCTTCAATTTGTCCTATTGCGGCTTTGATCTGTGACGGAGTGAAACCGTAGTGCCGGCTCTCAACGGTGATCCGGCATCTTTGCTTGATAAGGTTTGATCATGTGGAAAGTAATCAGGAACAGGATAGAGCAGGGATGCAAGACCTCGAAGTACCCCCGTGTGCCGATCAATCTGTATCACCGGTACCGGGGGCGTCCGCTGGTGAAACAGGACTGCCCGATGGCGGTGGTCGAGACCTGTGCCGCGTGCTGCCCGCAGGAGGCGATCCGTGCCGGGAAGCGGTGCATCGACCTGGGGCGCTGCACCTTCTGCGGGCAGTGTGAGACCGTGGCCGACGGGGCCTTCGTCACCTTCAGTCAAGAATTCGACATGGGGACCGCAGCCCGGGAAGATTTGATAACCGATGGGAACCTGCCCGATCTGGCCAGCCATGCGAAAACCCACTTCAAAAAACTCTTCGGCCGCTCGTTGCAATTGCGCCAGGTGTCCGCCGGCGGCTGTAATTCCTGCGAGGCAGATACCAACGTGCTCAACACGCCGTTTTTCGATCTCTCCCGGTTCGGCATCGATTTTGTCGCTTCACCGCGCCATGCCGACGGCATTCATGTCACCGGTCCGATAACAAGGAACATGCGGGCGGCCCTGCTCGCAACCTATGAAGCGGTCCCGTCGCCCAAGGTTGTCATCGCCAGCGGCGCCTGTTCAATTTCCGGCGGGCCGTTCTGGGGGAGCCCTGAAATCGTCGGCGATCTCAACAGCATCCTTCCGGTGGACCTCTATATCCCCGGTTGCCCGCCCCATCCACTGACCACATTGTCCGCACTGCTGGCCTTCTTCAAATGAGGAGTGTCAGCGGCGGGTGATGCCTTTCCAGATTGGCGGATGGGGAGAAATTTTCCGGACCCGCCACTTTCTCCTTGCGCGTGTTACCGGAATGCGCTAGTCGTTTGACTATATGCTTAATTTCTGAACCATTTTTCTCCCAATGAGGGTCTTTTTGTTCGGTATGTTTCCCTGGAGCTGAAAATTCCAGGGAAACGAGGATTAATTGCAGATCCCCCTCATCACATCAACTCAAGGAGGCAGAAATGCCGATTATTACCATTTCCCGTGGATCCTATAGTCGCGGCAAGCAAGTCGCAGAACAATTGGCAGGGCGCCTTGGCTATCAGTGTGCGTCGCGAGATATCTTGTTGGAAGCATCCAAGGAATTCAATATCCCGGAGATCAAACTGGTCAGGGCGTTGCACGATTCCCCGACCATTCTCGAGAAGTTTCGTCACGGCAAGGAGCGCTATCTGAAATATTTTCGGAGTGCATTGCTGTCGCACATGCTCCGGGACAACATCGTCTACCATGGACTGGCCGGACACTTTTTCCTGCAGGACATCTCGCATGTCATCAAGGTCCGGATCATTGCCGACATGAAGGATCGTGTTGTCGAGGAGATGGGCCGAGAGGGCATCGGTGAAAAGGAGGCCCACGAACTGCTTGTCAAGGATGACGAAGAACGGCGCAAGTGGGGCCGGCAGGTCTACGGAGTGGACACCTGGGACAGTCGTCTCTATGACGTGGTCATCAATATCAAGTCGGTGACCATCGACGATGCGGTGGATATTCTTGCCGACCTGTCCGCCAAACCGGTGTTTCAGACGACCCCGGAATCGCGCACGAAACTGCAACGCTTGGCCAAGCTTGCCGAACTGGAGGCGGCTCTCGCCGATCACGCGCCGACGGCAACCTGCCATCTGGAAGATTCCGCCTTGGTAGTGGCCTCTGCGGGCGATACACTGAAGAGCAGTGCGGAGTTGCGTGAGCGGTTCACGAAACAGGCCTTGTCTCTTGATGGTATTGAGTCTGTCCGCTTTGAGCAGCCATTGACCGGCAAGGATGATTACGTCAACACCTTCTATAATCTTCGCTAGCTGCAGCTGCTGCGGATCAGGCGGGGCGGTGTTGCGGTTGACGAAAAGACAGATAACGACCACGAGGAGCGATGCGGCATGAGAATGACTTTTCTATCTCTGGCGGTCAAAAGTATCTTTTTGGTATTGTTCATCTTTGCTCCGATTTCAGCGGGAGCGGCAGAGACGCACGCCCGGGAGATCGAGTTTACCCTGGAGATGGGCTTGGTCTTTGGTGTGTTACTGCTGGCGGTGTTGTTGTTCGTCTTTGAATGGGTGCGTGTTGATGTGGTCGGTATCATCATGATGGTAATCTTGCCGGTGTTCGGCCTGGTATCGCCGCAGGAAGCGATCAGTGGTTTGTCGAGCAATGCGGTTGTGGCCATTATCGCGGTGATCATTATCGGGGCGGGTCTGGACAAGACCGGTTGTATGAATGTCCTGGCCAGGAATCTGCTGAAGGTCGCTGGTAAGTCGGAAAATCGTATCAAGACGCTG
>JAZBPM010000184.1:0-3447 GCA_036351615.1 Desulfofustis sp. | reverse complement strand
TTGGTGATCGGTTCGACGACACGCGTAGTTCTGTCGGTGACGGCAGACAACGGCGGCCCTTGGCAATCGGTCGGCCGGCCGCTGGATTCATTTTTCTTGTGGTAGTGATTTCAGGTTGTTAAGTCGCTGCAACCGACGAGCACGAACTGCTGGGTCATCTCTCCATTATTGACTTTCAGCAGGGATGTCGTATTATTGGCACCGTGTTATGCATCAGCGAGCCGGTCCATCGAGCATAACCGTTTCAGCGAGCGCTTCCTTGCCCTTCGGCAGTCAAGAGCAGGCATGTTTATGACAGATATTGCAGGAAAAAATGCGCTGGCCAGTCTCGGCGGCACGGGAATGTACATCCTCGCCGACCTCGGCAAGATGAGCCTGTTTCTGCTCCAGGCAGTGCGCGGTCTTTTCCGCCGGCCGTTTCGTTTTCGCGAGTGCGTCAAACAGGTGCATTTCATCGGTGCCGGCTCGGTGCTCGTCATATTTTTTACCGCATTGTCAACGGGTATGGTCCTTGGTCTGCAAGGCTATTATTCGCTCAATAAATTCGGAGCCGAAGGCATGCTCGGCTCGGCCGTGTCGCTGACCCTGATCATGGAACTCGGTCCGGTCCTGACTGCACTGATGGTCGCCGGGCGGGCCGGTTCGGCGATGTGTGCAGAAATCGGCATCATGCGCATCTCCGACCAGATCGATGCCCTCGAGTGCATGGCGGTCGATCCGTTTCGCTTCTTTATCTCGCCCAAATTCGTTGCCGCGATCATCTCGGTGCCGCTGTTGACCGCACTGTTCGACGTCATCGGCATCGCCGGCGGCTATATCTCAGGAGTATTGCTGATGGGCGTCAATCCCGGCAGCTTCATCGAAGGGATGCAGCAGAGCGTGACCAACCACGATATCAAGCTGGGCATCATAAAATCGTTTGTCTTCGCCGTTCTGGTGGTATGGATTTGCACCGGTCGCGGCTACCTGGTCCGGGAGATTCGCGGTGCCGGGTTCGGCGCCGAGAGTGTCAGCCGGGTGACCACCCAGGCGGTGGTCATGGCCTCGATTTCGGTTCTCATTTTCGACTATCTGCTGACGGCGATCATCCTATGAGCGAACCGGCCGTGGCATTTATCGGCGTCTCCAAGAGCTTCGTCGGTCGGGACGGACGCCGTCAGGTGATTCTCGATCGGGTCGACTTTTCGATTCCGCCCGGCCAAACCACGGTTATTGCCGGCGGCAGCGGACAAGGCAAGAGTGTGACGCTGAAGCTGATCCTGCGTCTGCTCGATGCCGACGCGGGCCAGATCTTGGTCGGCGGGGTCGATATCACCGGGATCAGGGGTGGCCGGCTCGAGGAAGTGCGGACCAAATTCGGGGTGCTGTTCCAGGGAGCGGCCCTGTTTGATTCGATGACCGTCTTTGATAACGTGGCCTTGCCGTTGCGCGAGCGAACCGACAAGACCGAGGAGCAGATCCGTCAGCAGGTCTTGGCGACGTTGCAGACACTTGATCTGAGTGGGCATGAAGAGAAATATCCGGCCCAGTTGAGCGGCGGCATGCAAAAGCGGGTCGGACTGGCCCGGGCGCTGCAGCTCGATCCGGAGATCATGTTGTTTGACGAACCGACCACCGGCCTTGATCCGGTGATGACCCGCGAAATCTATGAACTCTTTGCCCGTACCCAGCGCAAGCTCGGGTATACGGCAATTATTGTCAGCCACGATATCCCCGCCGTCTTCAGTCTTGCCGATCAGGTAATCATTCTGCACGACGGGAAAATGGACGCCTTCGCCAGCCCCGATGAACTCCAGTGGTCGACCAAACCCCATATCAAGGATTTCGTCCGGACCACGATGGGAGAACTTTACCAGAGTCAGCTTGTGGAATAGATCATGAATACGAAAATGGTGGAAATGACCGTCGGAGCCTTCATGGTGGCCGGATTTCTGGCCCTGGCCTACCTGGCTTTCAACCTCGGCGAGGTGGGCCTGTTCGACCGCGGCCGAACCTATGAAATCCAGGCCGAGTTCGATAACGTCTCGGGTGTTAAAAAAGGGGCGACGGTTCAGGTGGCCGGGGTCATCGTCGGCGAGGTCAGCGGGATACAGCTCAACGACGACCAGCTCGCCGAATTGACGCTGAAACTGGACCGCACACTGAAGGTGCCGACCGACTCGATCGCATCGGTTAAATCACAGGGGATTATCGGTGACAAGTTTATCCAGATCACCCTCGGTGGGGCGCTGGATTACTTCGAGGAACGTGATGTGATCTTCGATACCGAGTCGGCCATCGATATCGAGTCGCTGATCAGCAAATTTGCATTCGGCAGCGCCCAATAACATGTCGTCGGTCGGGGAAACAATGCTTCGCTTCAGTATGCTCATGCTCGTTTTAATCGGATTGACGGTTCCGGCTTACGGTGCCGAGCTGTCTCCCGGGCCGGAGCAGACGTTTCCCGATCTGCTCGAGGATGAAACGGCCGACGACGGTTTGGGCCCCGATCTGCTGGGCGATGAACCGTATATCATCGATCCGAAGAGAATCCTCGGCGATCCTCTGTTCGAGGACGATTATTCGCTCGGACCACCGGAGCTGATCGTGCACGATCCCCTGGAGTCGATGAACCGCGCTTTTTTTCAGTTTAACGACCGCCTGTACTATTGGGTTCTCAAGCCGGTCAAAACGGTTTATGCGGAGATCCTGCCGGCAGACATCAGAAAATGTCTCGGCAATTTTTTCACGAACCTGACGGCACCGATCCATCTTGTCAACAACCTGCTGCAGGGCGAGGTCGAGGATGCCGGTATCGTCCTCGGGCGATTTCTGATCAACAGCACCATCGGTATTTTCGGGTTCATCGATCCGGCTGCCGATGACTTCGACATCAGGCAGCGGCATGCCGACTTCGGTCAGACACTTGGTAAATGGGGCGTGGATGAAGGCGTCTACCTCTGCTGGCCGGGCCTCGGGCCATCGAATATCCGTGATTCTGTGGGTTTGTTTACCGATTTCTATTTTCATCCGGTGTTTTATTTTTCCGATAATCTGGTGTTCGACTTTTCCTACGTTTCGGCGGAGCGGGTCAATATGTTATCGATCAGTCCCGATGTCTACGAGGAATTGCAGCGCATTTCGCTCGATCCTTACGTGGCGGCGCGGCAGGCCTATTATGAATACCGACGCAAGCTAATCAACGAGCGGTAGCTCTCCGGCGAAGCTGCTCTTTAAATACCCATGAGGTGGATACTATGAAGGTGCTGCACCTGTTTCTAGCCGTTTTTCTTGTTGCCGCCGTGCCGTCTTTCACTCCGGCAAGCGAGATCGGCCCGACCGAGCAACTGCGGCCGATCATCGATGAAGTGATCGAAATCCTTGTTGACGACAGCCTCAAGGGCAAGGAAAACAAAGAAGAGCGGCGCCGCCGGATCATGGAGGTGGTGACGATCGGTTTTGATTTTC
>JAZBPM010000183.1:0-12065 GCA_036351615.1 Desulfofustis sp. | reverse complement strand
CGGTGCTGGTTACCAATCCTGATATGCTCCATCTCTCCCTGCTGCCATACCACGATAGTTGGAGTTCATTTTTCAAAGGATTGCGCATAATCGTCATTGACGAAGTCCATGTTTATCGTGGTCTTTTCGGCGCCCACCTGGCATGGGTGCTGCGTCGACTGCAACGCATCGCCGCTCATTATGGGGCATCCCCGCGTTTTATCATGCTCTCGGCAACGATCGGTAACCCCGGTCAACTCGCCGAAAAACTGATCGGTCGACAGCCTGCCGTGATAGATCGCTGCGGCGCACCGGCGGAAGAGAAAGATATGCTCTTCATCAACCCCTGGGACAGCGCCGCGCACACCGCCAGCCAATTACTGGAAACCGCATTGAAACGTGGACTGCGGACCATCGTTTACACAAAATCGCGAAAAATGACCGAGTTGATCACCGTCTGGACCAAACCGCGACTCGGCGCTCTGGCAGCCAGACTCACTTCCTATCGAGCCGGCTTTCTCCCCGAGGATCGGCGGGCAATCGAGAGGCAGCTGGCGGACGGTACCCTGCTCGGTGTCATATCCACGTCGGCGCTGGAACTGGGCATTGATATCGGCGATCTCGATCTATGCATCCTGGTCGGCTATCCCGGCTCGGTGATGGCAACTTGGCAACGCAGCGGCCGGGTAGGCAGGGGAGGGCACCGCTCCGCCGTCATCATGATCGGTGGAGAAGACGCGCTTGACCAGTATTTCATGCTGCATCCGGACGATTTTTTCAATCGGCCGCCGGAACACGCCGCGCTTGATCCGCTCAATTCACGGATCACTCGGCAACATCTGCACTGTGCCGCCGCCGAAATTCCGCTCGAGCAAGATGAGCCGTTGCTGCGCTGCTGCCACCAGATTCGCCGGGCAGTCGATGAACTGACCGAGGCCGGCACGCTGCTGCGCGACGGTGACGGCCACCACTGGCACGCCAGCAGGAAGCGCCCGCAACGTCAATTCGACCTGCGCGGCGGCGGCGTCAAGCTGTCGATCATTCACCGACACACCGGCGAGATCATCGGCGAGATCGATGCCGGTCGGGCCTTGCACGATGCACATCCCGGCGCCATCTACCTTCATCAGACGAAAACGCTGCTGGTTGTCGATCTCAACCTAAGCGGGCAGGAGGTGCTCGTCGAGGAGAGTAAACCGACCTATTATACCAGGCCGACGGTAACGAAAGAGACGGAGATAATCGCCCGCTTCGCCGGCAAATCGGTGTGCGGCATACGAGCCAATTGGGGCACGTTGAGGGTCACCGAGCAGGTCAGCGGGTTTCGGAAAATCCAGCAATTTACCGGCAAGACGATCGCCACCATGATGCTCGACTTGCCTCCACAGACCATCGAGACTGAAGGGCTGTGGCTTGATCTGCCGCCTGCCTGCAAGCAGCTGCTCGAGGATAAGCAGATGCACTTCATGGGTGCCATCCATGCCATCGAGCACGCGCTGATCGCCATGTTCCCGTTGCTGATCCTGTGCGATAGAAACGATATCGGCGGCATTTCCTGCCCCTATCACGAACAGACCGGGCAGTCGTCAATTTTCATCTATGACGGCTACGCCGGCGGGGCCGGTCTTGCCGCCCAGGCCTACGAGCTGATCGAAGCATTGCTCGAGCAGACAGAGCGCTGTGTGGTCGACTGCCCCTGCGAGACCGGTTGCCCCAGCTGTGTCCATTCACCCCGGTGCGGGTCGGGAAACCGGCCGATCGATAAAGAGGCGGCACGCTTCCTGCTGCAGGCTATCAGGCAGGACCGATTTCAGCTGGAAACCGACACTGTCCGGGATACGGCTGTTGATCTACCTCGTCCGATAGCGCGGCAGCGCGCTACCGACGCAACGGGGGGGCGCGGTCGTGCCGCCTTACCGGCACACTTTTGCGTCTTCGATCTGGAAACGAAACGTGCGGCTACGGAGGTAGGAGGCTGGCATAATGCCGACAGGATGGGAATGTCGGTCGGCGTGGTCTACGATTCGAAACTCGACGGGTTTGCCACCTATCTGGAAAACGAGGTCAACGAGTTGATCGACCACCTGGCGAGCGCCTCGGTCATTGTCGGTTTCAACATCCTCGCCTTCGATTACCGGGTATTGGCCGGCATCTCCGGGAGGCAGCTCTATGACCGGCCGTCATTGGACCTGCTCAAGCTGATTCAGGAGCAACTCGGTTATCGGCTCAGCCTCAACCGTCTTGCCGAACAAACGCTCGGGCGTCCCAAGTCGGCCGATGGCCTGCAGGCCCTAACGTGGTACAAACAGGGCAGAATCGACGAAATAGTCGCATATTGCCGGGAGGACGTGGCGTTGACCCGAGACCTGCTGTTCTTCGCATTGGACAACGGCTACCTGTTGTTCACCAACAAGGCCGGCTCGACGGTACGCCTGCCGCTGGCCTGCGACGCGGCACTGGTCGCCCTGTTGTCACGGACCTGAAGCTGAGCGGTTACGGCCAGAGCAGCGACTTGTGGATCCAACCGATCAATCCGCTTGCATGACGCAGTTTCATCCAGTCGCCCTGGCTTTCCAATCGGTTCATGACAACGCCACGTTCAACGGTCGCGATGACTGGACTCGAAGTGGTCGGCTCGGAGCGCATGTTGACACTGGTCGTGGCATCGATGATGACGGTCGACACCGGCTCCACGAGCGAGTTGTGAATCCAGCCGGCATCTTTTTCAAAATCAACGATTTTCAGCCAGTCTCCCTGCTTGCCGGTAACCTCGAGGGGATATCCGGCGAAGAGCTCCATCGCCACCTGGTGGTCGGTGCCCGGACCGGTCCTGACGTTGACATTATCGGCTGTTACACTGACGTATTCGGCAGCGAGCAGCGATGTTGTCGTCAGCATCAGGGCGGCGGCACAGAATACTGCAGTGAAAACGGTGGAAATTCGGAAAGAACGCATAGCTGTCTACCTGGGAAAATGATTGTAAAAAGGGACTTACCGGCAATACAGATACCATCATCGGTCTGCTTCGTCAATCACGATATGGCCCGGTAACCGCCCGATCATGCGGTTGCAGCACTCCCCGCCCGCTGTCCATCGTCACCATCGCACCGATCGGCAAGGCAAGATTCCTGGGTCCGTGTCCGACCGGGAAATTTCCCCAGATCGGCATCCCCGATCCAGCAGTCAATTCGCACACCCGGGACCAGACGAATTCATGACGGGCACCCCTTCTGCCGGGGTCATCATCGCGGTCCATCGAGAAATCCCCGAGGATAATTCCGGACGCCCGCTGCAACTGCCCGCTCCGGGCCAGCTGGGTGAAGGCACGATCGAGGCGATACTCCGGTTCATTGACATCTTCAAGAAAAACAACCGCCCCCGAAAAATCCGGACTCCAAGGGGTTCCGAGCAAACTGACCAGACTGCTGAGGTTCCCGCCCAGCAACGGGCCGGTGACCACTTCGCCGGTTCGGACTATTTCCACCCGTTCGTGCAGACGCCGGTGCCAATTCCCGATCAGGCACTGATAGAGACGCTCCCGTGCATCGGAATCGCTCAGGGGCAGGGTGGTGACAACCGGACCGTGCAGGCACAACAGACCGGAGCGCTGAAACACCAGATTGAGCAAAATCGAGATGTCGGAAAAACCGATCAACAGTTTCGGTTGTCGGGCGAACAGCGCAAAATCCAGCCTGTCAAGCAGCCGCAGGGCTCCGAAACCGCCGCGCAAGGCGATGAGCGCCTTAACCCGTGGATCGCGCCACGCCCTGATCATTTCGTCAGCCCGAGCCTCATCGGTATCAGCCAGATAGCCAGAGCCGGGCCAGAGCCGATCGGGCACGGCAAGCTCAAAGCCCATCTCGGTGAGTACCGAACAGCCGTTTCGCAACCGTTCACCATCGACAAGGCCACCGGCCGGTGCGACAATTGCTACCGTATCACCGGGCCGCAGCGGTGGAGGGATCCGCACAGCGCCCATGGTCAGGCAACGGCGGTCAACTGCTGATAGATCAACGCCAAGCCATCCAGAGTGAGATTGGGCTCATACCGTAGAATCGACGGCGCATACGGACGGATGACACGGGACATGCCGCCGGTGGCCATGATTTCTATATCACCATGGCCCTGCTGGATCATCTCGCTTTGCACTTTGACAATCAATCCTTCAATCATCGCCCCGTAACCGTGCACCATTCCGCTTTTCATAGCCGTCACGGTGGACGTGCCGATTACTTGGGAGATGGGCGAACTCAAATCGATCTGCGGCAATTTGGCGGTCTTTTGCGCCAAGGCGCCGATGGAGACGCTCATTCCCGGCAGTATCAGCCCGCCAAGATATTCACACTGCGCGGATACACAGTCAAAGGTAATGGCCGTGCCGAAGTCGATAACGATGGCGGCTCGGCGGCAGAGATGGTGTGCGGCGATACTGTTGACCAGCCGATCAGCGCCGACTTCTGAGGGGTTGTCGATTCTGATCGTAATCAAATCCGCGACGACCCGGTTATCGATATTGAACAGCAGCGGGCGCGTTTCGTCACCAAACATCGCATGACAACAGGAAACATAGGCGCCATCAAGTTGCGGCACGACACTGGACATGATGACACCGTCAATCCGCGAACTGTCGATGCAGGCCATGGTGAAGAGGTTATGGTAGGTAATGGCGATTTCATCGGCGGTCATCGCCGAGTCTGTTTTGATCCGCCACTGCCGTAACAATGTTTGCTGGTCGAAAAGCCCGGCAACGGTATGGGTATTACCAATATCGATAACAAAGAACATAATTTCCCTATCAATTTCATAATGCCGCAAAAGGGCCGTTGTCGGCCACCTGCGAGGAGTGGGGCCAGGTAAAGATTTCGACGAGGTTGCGATTCTGCATTATAGTGCGGTTGACGGAAGAAACAAGGGATCAGTCGGGCCTGTCGGCTCGTGTCGGCCGTGGTCCAGGCCGGCAGTTGGTCCCCTCCTGCAATACCGGTGATCAAGGAGGAGCTGCGATGCAACCGATCATGGTAACCACCAGTTGTGCCACCCCGGAAACGGCCCAGGAAATCGCCACCCATCTTCTCAACCGGCGCCTGGTTGCCTGTGCCCAGGTAAGCGGGCCGGTAACCAGTTCCTATTGGTGGCAGGGAGCTATCACCAGCGAAGCTGAATACGTGGTAATAATGAAGAGCGTGCGGTCTCTTTTTGCCCAGATCGTCGAACAACTGACCGCCGTTCATCCCTATGAAGTGCCGGAAATCGTGGCCACCGATATTGTCCGGATCAACGATGGCTACCGCGACTGGCTGCTTGCCGAGTTGCATCAGGGGTAATCGTGCAAGAAGAAAAAAAAGGCTATCGTCGCCGGCGCCTCGGGGAATATCGCTGCAGCTGTTGCCGACAGGCCAAACCGTTCTGCTGGAGCTGCCCCTGCGGTTTTCAGATCTGTCCCGAGTGTTTCGAGGAAAACAAGTGGGGGATCAGTAACGGACCCACCTGGATTTGTCCCGATTGTGAACGGGTCATGAGGATGTAGCCCGCTCCGGATCACCCCACATCCATCTCCCTTCCGGACGGCTTTGTCAAAGCTGGGAAGCGGGGACATCGACGGGCTGCACGCGGCGCTCTTGCGCATTAGCGGCAAATACAATATGATTGCGCCTGCGATAATCAGTGCTGTCGTTACCGCTGATTCGGTATCGCCAAAAATCTATAATCCAGATCAGACAATGACCCTATCTCCTCAAGAGTACGACGAAAGCAAAATAAAAACTCTGAGCTCCCTGGAACACATCAGGCGTCGCCCGGGGATGTATATCGGCAGACTTGGCGACGGATCCCATCCCGACGACGGTATTTATATTCTGCTCAAGGAAGTGATCGATAATGCCGTCGACGAATTCATCATGGGGGCCGGCAAACGAATCAATGTCCAGATCGACGACAACGGCCTGACCCGGGTTAGGGACTACGGACGGGGCATTCCCCTCGGCAAAATCGTCGAATGTGTCTCCGTTATCAACACCGGTGCCAAGTACAATACCGATGTTTTCCAGTTTTCCGTCGGACTCAACGGGGTCGGCACCAAGGCTGTCAATGCGTTGTCCGAACATTTTCGGGTCAGCGCCTTCCGCGACGGCCAATTCGCCTCGGCAACGTTTTGCCGCGGCATCCTTGTTGATCGCGAGGAAGGGGAGAGCGGCGAAAAAAACGGCACCGAAATTGAGTTCCTGCCGGACCGGGAAATCTTTCCCGATTATCTCTACGACGAAACCTATATCGATCGTCGACTCTGGCGTTATGTTTATCTCAATGCCGGGCTGAAAATTCACTTCAACAAAACCGTTTACCACTCGGTTAATGGCCTGTTCGATTTGCTCAACGAGGAACTCAACGGATCCGGGCTGTACGAACCTATCTATTACAAGGATCAGACCCTCGAGTTCGCCTTCTCCCACACCGATTCCTACAGCGACTCCTATTATAGCTTTGTCAACGGTACCTATACCAGCGAGGGCGGTACCCATCTCTCTGCTTTTCGCGAAGGGATTCTCAAAGGAATCAACGAATATTCCGGAAAAAAGTTCATCAATAAAGACGTTCGCGACGGTATCGTCGGTACGCTCTCCATCAAGATCCGTGAACCGATCTTCGAGTCGCAGACGAAAAACAAACTCGGCAACACCGAAGTCCGCTCATGGATCGTCAACCGGGTAAAGGACGCGGTTTCCAGCGAACTCTATAAAAACAGCGAGACTGCCGAACAACTACTCGACAAGATTGTCAGAAACGAAAAGGTTCGCAAAGAATTACAGATCGTGCGTACCGAGGCCCGGGCCAAGGCCAAGAAAGTGGCTTTCAAGATTCCGCAGCTCAAGGATTGCAAGTACCATCCCTCCAAAGACAAGCCGTCCAAGACCGGTTACGAAAACATGATCTTCATCACCGAGGGTCAGTCAGCAGCCGGATCGATCGTCTCGTCTCGCGATCCGATGCGGCAAGCGGTCTTTTCGCTGAAGGGCAAACCGATGAATGTCCTCGGACAACGACTGAACCTGCTGTACAAGAATGAAGAACTATACTCGTTGATGCAGGCCCTCAACATCGAAGAGTCCATCGCCGACCTGCGATTCGACAAAGTCATTATAGCCACCGATGCGGACGTCGACGGGCTCCATATCAGGAATCTGTTGATGACATTTTTTCTCCATTATTTCGAGCCATTAGTTAAACTCGGTTATATCCATATCCTGGAGACCCCGATCTACCGAGTCCGCACGAAAGCAGAGACGATCTATTGCTACTCGGAAAAAGAAAAGGACCTTGCCACTAAAAAACTGCAAGGCAAGGGGAAAATTAAAAAGAACGTAGAAACAACTCGCTTCAAGGGACTTGGAGAAATCAGCCCGAAGGAATTCGGACAATTCATCGGCGAGGATATCCGGCTTCGCAATGTCACCATCGATAGCATCAGCGAAGTTGCCAAAGTCCTGTCGTTCTATATGGGGAAAAATACCCCGGAGCGAAAGCAATACATCATGGAAAACCTGATCTGAAGACGATGTTGAGCAGACTACCGGCCACAGGCCACGCACGTTTGACGAGTGCCAGACACCACAGGGACTGCCTGGCGGTCATCTTTGTTGAAATCGCACAATCCGCAGCTTTTATTTTCTTGATGTCCCTCTCTTTAGCCAGCGACCATCGAAGCACATGAATCGACAGATAGGCAAACTCCACCGGTTGTTCGACAGCAATTTTCTCGAATACACCTCATATGTCATCAAAGAGCGTGCTATACCTGCAATTGAGGACGGACTCAAGCCCGTTCAGCGGCGTCTTTTGCAAACCCTGTTCAATATAGAAGACGGACGATTTCATAAGGTGGCAAATGTCGTCGGTGAAACGATGAAGCTGCACCCCCACGGCGACGCTTCCATCTTTTCGGCCCTGGTGAATCTTGCCAATAAAGGCTATCTCATCGATCGACAAGGAAATTTCGGCAATATTTACACCGGCGACCAGGCCTCTGCCGCACGTTATATCGAGTGTCGCCTATCGCCGCTGGCCAAAGAAGTCATGTTCAACAAGGACTTGACCGAGTTTGTCGAATCCTACGACGGCAGGATGCTTGAACCGGTGACACTGCCGGCGAAAATCCCGCTCTTACTGCTTCAGGGCGCTGATGGTATTGCCGTCGGTATGGCAACGAGAATTCTGCCGCACAACTTCCAGGAATTGCTCAAAGCCCAGATCGCCACCCTGAAAAACGAACCGTTTGAACTCTACCCCGATTTCCAGCAAAAAGGGTTAATCGATGTCTCCGATTACTCGAACGGCAACGGCCGGGTTCGCTGCCGGGCCCGAATCGTCGAGACCAACGAAAAAACCATCACCATTACCGAAATACCCTATGGGACAACCACAACATCTCTGATTGAGTCCATTGAAAAGGCCGCAAAGTCTGGAAAAATAAAGATTCTTTCAATAAGTGACTACACCGCAGAAGATGTTGAAATAGAGATAAAGTTACCCCGGGGCATTTACGCCGATGACACGATCAAAGCCCTCTACGCCTTCAGCGATTGCGAAACTTCGCTCAACGCCAGCCTGACGTTGATTAAAGGAGACTTTCCGCGGGTCTGCACCGTCGAGGAAGTCATCGCGTTCAACACCGAAAAGCTGGTCGACGATCTGACGAGAGAACTTGAAATAGAACTCGCCAGACTCACGGAAAAACTGCAAATCAGACTGCTCGAACAGATCTTTATCGAAGAACGGCTCTACAAAGAGATCGAGGAAAAAACCAGCTACGAAGCGGTGGTGGCTACCGTGAAATCCTCACTCGAACCGTTCGCCGGCGAGCTCTTACGACCGGTCTCCAGGGAAGACCTCGAGCATCTGCTGGAAATCAGGATTAAACGTATTTCCCGTCACGATATCGACCGACACGCCCGGGAAATAAAGGAAATTAAGAAAAGTATCAAAGAGACCGAAAACCACCTGACCGATGTGGTCGGCTACACCATTACGTATCTTGAAAAACTGCTTGCAAAATACGGTGATGCCTTCCCTCGACAAACTGAAATCACCCGGTTCTCCGAGGTAGAAGCAAGAAAAGTGGCGCTGAGCAACCTGACCGTCGGCTACCATCGTGCCAGCGGCTTTTTCGGCCATCTGATCAAAGCCGTTGACGAACAGGCCGACTGCTCTTTCGCCTGCTCGGAATATGACCGGATCCTGATGATTTTCAAGAACGGCGTCTACAAAGTCATCCCGGTTCCCGACAAGCTCTTTATCGGTGAAGATCTCGAATATGCCGCCGTGCTCGAAGGAGAGACGGTTTTCAATGTCATCTATCGGGAAGGGTCGGAAAGCCAAGCATATGTCAAACGATTCACCACTCCAAAGTTCATTTTGGACAAGGAATATCGGCTCTTTCCGGAACACCCGCGATCACGGATTCTCCTGCTGACCAAAGGTGAGGGTCAACACGCCAGGGTGAGTTTTGTGCCGTCCAGGCGGGCCAAAAGCAATGTGGCTGAAATCAGTTTCGATGATTTTTTGATCAAAAACCCCACTGCCATCGGCAAACGTGTATCGCCCCGCGTGGTCAGACGGGTGGTTGAAAGCACGGAACGGACGGTGATAAAAGAGCCCCACAACCTGGAACTACCCGGAATAACTGAATCGACAGATACGCCTACGGAGAAAGAAAAAAAGGACGCCGAATAATCAGCCCACCCCCCGTCCTTTCAGAGAGTGCTGCCCGGCTCCGGTAATCATGACACGAAGCATGTCTCCCGAGTGCGCGGTTGACGGCCATGACTCGAGATGAACTATGTGATTGGTCGGTGAACGGCCGCTCGCCAACTCACCATCGGCTCTCTCGAGCAGGACGTCTTGCAGCGTCCCGATATACTCCCGGTTTCTCTCCAGGCTGATTTCATCCTGTCGCTTCTGAAAGAGCTGTAGCCGCTCACTTTTCACGCTCTCTTCACATTTTCCGTCAAATGATGCTGCCGCAGTGCCCGGTCGATCCGAGTATTTGAACGAAAACGAACCGTGGAAGCGGACCCGTTCCAGCAAATCCATGGTCGCCTGAAAATCAGAATCGGTCTCACCCGGAAAACCGACTATGATATCAGTGGTCAAGGCAAGGTCCGGACGGGCGGCACGCAGCCGGTCGACCATGTTCAGGTAGTCATCAATACGGTATTTCCGATTCATTCGCCGGAGAATGACGTCCGACCCCGATTGGACCGGCAGATGCAGTTGCGGGCAAAGCTTGTCGATTTCGGCAAAGCAACGGATCAATTCGTCCGGCAAATCTTTCGGATTCGATGTGGTAAAACGAAGCCTCCGTAATCCCTTGATCTTTGCCACTTCGTGCAACAACCGGGAAAACGGGTAGGGAGTATCTTCTTCACTGACCGGGTTGGTAGTACCATAGGAATTGACGTTCTGGCCAAGCAGGGTGATCTCAACGACACCGGTGTTTACCAGTTCCGTTATTTCATCGATAATATCGACCGCTTTTCTCGATACTTCCCGCCCCCTTGTATAGGGCACGACGCAATACGTGCAGAAATTGTTGCAGCCCTGCATGATGGTGACAAATCGGCTGAGCGCATCGGTGTCACCGTTGCGTTGCGACTGTTCGCCGGCAGTCGGCAAACGATTAATATATCGCGGTATTTCATAGCTGTCCGACAAATTAACAGCGGTCCGCTGGTTTCTGGCCCGCGCCAATAACCCCGGTAGTTCGTAAATATGCTGCGTCCCGACAACCAGATCGACATGCGGCATCCGCTCGATGATCATCTGGCCTTCCTGCTGGGCGACACAACCGGCGACGCAGATCTGCATCGACGGGTTGTCCGCTTTCTGCTTTCTCAGACTGCCAAGCAGACTGAAGACTTTCTGTTCAGCCTTGGCACGAACTGAACAGGTGTTAATGACTATCAGCGAGGCACGTGTCAGGACAGAAGTAGGGTGATAGCCGTGTTCGCAGAGCGTCTGTGCCATTATTTCGCTGTCTCTGATGTTCATTTGGCAACCAAACGTCTTGATATAAAATGTTTTTTCTTTCATAAACCAAAAAGAGGAAAGGGGGATGAAAAACGAGAACCGCTGAGGTCTCAGGCCAGTCGATTGCGCTTGATCGTTGGCGCGAGTGCAGTCAGCAGGCCGATCAGATCGGGTAAGGATTCTTCGGCGCAGCGCAGTCTGATCAGGCCGCTCGTGCCAGACAAAGACGATAACACGGCCAGGTTGTCGTAACCTTCAAGGATGAACTTTACCAGATGAAATTGTCTCGGCTCGATCCGGAAGAAGGTTTCCGTCAATCGTTTTTGCTGAAAACCGGTCATGATGTTCAAACGCGCAACGATGCATCGACGGTGCCGATGCTCTCCTTGTTTTTCTCTAGTATCGGACGGACGTATTCTTCAAGAAACTCCTCGGTCTGCCGACAGGCCCGTCCGGTGAATTGTCGGTAATCGCCGGTCATCGCAGTCAATTCGGAACCATTGAGGGGAATGCGGGGATCTTCGGCCAGGCGGAGGAGCAAATCGTTTTCTTGGGCCTCCTGTTTAACCATCAGACCGGCTGCCACAGAGTGTTCCTTGATGACTTCGTGCATCAGCTGCCGACTGCACCCACGATTAACCGCCTCCATAAGGATCTTCTCAGTGACCATAAACGGCAGTTCTGCTGCAATATGCCTTTCTATTTGTTTCGGATATACAACCATATTTGATGTTATGTTAACAAATAACTTTAATATTGCGTCGGTCAACAAAAAGGCCTGTGGGATATCCATCCGACGAATAGCCGAATCGTCGAGTGTTCGTTCAAACCATTGGTTTGCATATGTTGCATAAAAATCAGCGGGCAGTCCCATCAATTTGCGGGCCAGTCCTGTCATTCGTTCCGATCGCATCGGGTTTCGCTTATAGGCCATTGCCGAAGAACCGGTCTGATTAGTGGCAAACGGTTCCTCCTGAACCTTGAGATTAGAGAGCAATCGCAGGTCAACAGCAAATTTGTGGGCCGTTGCACCGATTCCGGCGAGTATCTCAACCATTTTAATG
>JAZBPM010000182.1:0-5800 GCA_036351615.1 Desulfofustis sp. | reverse complement strand
CGGGCTTCGAGGTCATCGATCTTGGCGTGGATGTGGATAGTGCCGTCTTCATCGAGACCGCTGCGACCAGACAGGCCAATCTGGTCGCCCTGTCGGCGCTGCTGACCACCACGATGCCGGCGATGGAACGCACCATCACGGCTCTTCGCGAGGCAGGCCTGAAGATACCGGTGATCATCGGCGGCGCCCCGGTAACAGAAGCCTATGCCCGGCAGATCGGCGCCGACGGTTACGGTATCGATGCGCCGCGAGCGGTCAAGCTGGCCAAACAGCTGGTCGCAGCGGTCTCGATGAAGACGGCACTATCCACATCCACGCCAAGATCGATGACCTCGAAGCCCGCTCCTTCGAGCATCATTGCCACCAGGTTCTTGCCGATATCATGGAGATCGCCCTTGACCGTGCCGATAATCACGGTGCCTTTGCTCTGACTGTTATCGGATGCCAGGTGGGGCTGGAGCAATTTCATGCCGGCCTTCATGGCCAGGGCTGCCATCAGCATTTCCGGGACGAAGATGGTGCCGGCACTGAATTGCTCGCCGACCTCCTCCATGGCGCGAATCAGGCCTTCGTTGAGGATCTCGGTTACGTCACGGCCTTCGGCCAGGGCGGCCTGGATGCCGGCTTCCACGGCGGCTTTATCGCGGGCGACGACGGCGTCGTAAATTACCTGGATGGTCATGGTCTGGTCTCTCCTGGTTGTTTGCCTATACAGAAAAATGGTTCGGTTATGGTCAATAAGATAGCGGGATTCGTCAGTACCGTGGTCAAACGATCGGATAGTGGCCGAAGGTCCTGCCGGCATCATACATGGCCACGATATTTTCCGCCGGTACGTCCGGCTGCAGGTTGTGTACCGCGGCCAGCACATAACCGCCGCCGCCGGCAAGGTCTCGCAGTCGTTGCCGGACGTCGGCGGCGACGGAATCGGGGGTGCCGAATGGCAACACGCGGGTGGTGTCGATGCCGCCCCAGAAGCCGATTTTATCACCGTATTGGGCTTTCAACCGCTGCGGGTCCATGTTCGCCGCGCTGACCTGAACCGGATTGATGAAATCGATACCCATATCGATGAACGATGGGATCAGGCCGGCCACCGCTCCGCAGGAGTGGTAGAGAATGGTGGCCGGCGTCAGGGAGCGGATGGTCTCGAAATAGCGACTGTGGCGCGGCTTGATGAACTCATCGTACATCTCCGGGGAGAGGATGCTGCCGCGGGCGTCGCTGACATCGTCCGAGCAGCTGACCACATCGATCAGGTCCCCGACTTCCGTCAGGGCCCGCCTGGTTACCTCGGTCCGCAACTCCAGCATGATGTCCATCAGGGTGTTGATCAGAGCCGGCTCGAGGTAGAAGCTCAGGTACCATTTCTCAAAGCCGAGAAGAAATTGCGTCGGGTGGACGATGATATCCTGTAGGTGGAGAACGAGCGCATACTCGGTCTGTTCGCGTATCGCCAGCGCTTTCTCACGCAGTCCCCGGACATGTCCCGGATCAGTCGGGTCGGGCCAGTCCCAGTTGATGGCATCGTGCACCGTGACCTCGCCGCTAAATGGTGATGCCGTCAGTTCCCAGTAGGGCATGCCGGCCGGTTGACGCCTAATCACTCCCAACTCGTCGCGGTGCGTGCCGTTGGGCAGCAGCGCCTCCTTGGAGTGATCCGCCTTGCCCAGAGTAATGCCGCGAAAGTCGATGCCGAGGCGTTTCAGTACCGCTTCGGCCGGAGGAGCCAGACCAAGGACCTTGGCGTGACCGTGCAAGGCCGGTGCGTTCCCGTCGTCTTCCATACCGAGAAAGGTGGTCAGCGCCCGGTAGGTCGGCGCGAGGATGCCCGTATTGCGGGTCGCTCCCAGATCAAGCGGTACCCTGTCCGGCTCTTCGTGGTGCAGGGCTTTCAGAACACGCTCTCTGCTGGTCATAGACATGGTGTGCTCCGTTGTTGGTGTGGCTTGGCGGCGCCTCGATCTTGAACGAAATTCCGAATTTTTCAAGCTTCCCTGCGGTTTCAATGGTGGCCGGATACAATCCGGATGAGCCGATTGGCGCGGCTGACGCTGTCGGCGACGAGATGCAGATAGACACCGCCGGTCGGCAGCTGCTCGCGGATGTTCGCCAGGTCCTCCTCGTCGAAATCACCCCAGAGGATCAGGTTCTTACGTTCGACGATGTTTTGCAGTACGCCCATCATCTCGGTCACCGACGGACCGCCGACGTCCTTGTTGACCTCGATGGCTTGCAATCCATCCATCTGCAGCAACTCATCGACGATGAAAAAGGATGACGGGTGCAGGTGGATCGCCGTATGGTCGTACCCTCGGCAGATCACTTCGCCGCAGGGGCGCAGCATTTGTTTGAACAGGGTCGGCGACAACAGTGCCGACAGATCTTCCTGGTACCAAATGCAGTGCCCCGGTGTCCAGACATTATAAAAGCCCATGGACCGGCCGCCGTGGAAATCGTCGATCAGCTCATTGTGCCGCCGCATTACCTCCAAAAAGGCATCGGTCAGCTGGTGCAGCAGTGCCCTGCATTTATCCGGCTGCTGAAGGATCGCATAAACCATGGCCTCCTGTCCGAGAAGCGCGCCAAGCATGTCCGACGGCCCGCGCATGATCGGCTCGCCGACCGGGAAGCGGCCCGCTGACAGCGCGGTCAGGGCCCGGGTGAATTCGAGAAATTTCTCCAGCCACGGGTCGTCGTGCTGCAGTCGAACTTCACTCTGGCTCTCGATCGTGGCCCCGGTCGGCCGAGAGACGAAGCTGTTATCCATGGCGACGATCTCGCAGCCGAGCATCGCTTCCATCCACGGCATGCCGGTAAACGGCGTAGCGACCCAGAAGCCGTCCTGTTCCACGTCCAGGGACTCCAGGAACATCCGTTCATAGTCGGCCATGAAGGCGTCGACGTCGAGCATCTCCGGAGTGATCACCGTGCCCGGCTGCAGGAGGTGACGCGCTGCCTGATAGTGGCGGCTGAAGAAGAAATCACCGGCCACGGTCACCGAGACCAGGGGTCGGCCGGTATCTTCCCTGTTCCAGAAGCGAGTGTGACGATCTATCTTGTCCTGCACGGAGTTGTCCATAGTCTGCCTTCGGCGCGATGAGATTGTTGGGGATCAGTCATGACCTGTCACCATGGTACTATACCGATCATCGGGGGTGAAGGAAGAAAACGGCGGCGAATGTTCTTTGCCGGTACCTATCGGTGTCCGCTGTCACGGCCCTGTTCGGCCAGGTTGTGGGAAAATTCGGGTCTGCTTACAGAAAAAGGCTTTGAGTGATCATGGCTGTGGCGGTATTTTAATGGTTCCTGGCCATGAAGAGGTTGTTGGTCCCGGAGGAACTGCCTGCTCAGGGCGGGAACAGCACGTGAGGAAAGGGAACTATGATTGGTGCCATTGCCGGAGACATCATCGGGTCGGTGTATGAGCACCGCCCGATCAAGACAAAGGATTTTCCGTTGTTTGGCCCTCGGGTGCGCTTTACCGATGATACCGTGCTGACCGTTGCCGTGGCCGCCGCAATCCTTGCCGGCCAGCCGTACATCGATGCCGTGCGCTGGTTTGGCCGACGCTATCCCGATGCCGGGTACGGGGGCTCCTTTTTTCGCTGGCTTCATGATGATGATCCGCGTCCCTATGGCAGCTGGGGTAACGGGGCGGCGATGCGGGTCAGCCCGGTCGGGTTCGCCTTTGGCGCTGAAGACGAAGTTCGCCGGCAGGCCCGGAAGACCGCAGCCATAACGCATAATCATCCGGAGGGAATCAAAGGGGCCGAGGCCGCTGCCCTGACTGTTTTTCTAGCCCGCAGTTACTGGGAAAAGGAAGATATCAGGAAGCGGATCACGGTGCTCTTCGGCTACGATCTCGACCGAAGGATCGACGATATCCGGCCTTCATATGGGTTCGACATATCCTGTCAGGGAACGGTCCCGGAGGCGATTATCGCTTTTCTCGATAGTGATTCCTACGAGGATACGGTGCGCAATGCCGTTTCCCTCGGTGGCGACAGCGATACTCTAGCCTGCATCGCCGGCGCCATGGCCGAGGCTTTTTATGGCGGGGTGCCGCCGGTGATCAGGGCGCGGGTCGAACAATTGCTGCCTGCAGAGCTCTGGCACGTGGCCACGGCCTTTGCCTCGCGCTATTGCACGTAGTGCGGCCCCGGTGCAAACCAGGCGGAAAAGAAGAAGCAAGTCGAGCACAGCTGGGAGGCGACGATGTTAATCTGGATGACCCAACCGGAAGCATGGATAGCGCTGAGTACGCTGGTTGCGCTGGAGATTGTTCTCGGGATCGACAATATCGTCTTCATCTCTATTCTCGTCGGGCGGCTCCCTGCGGCCCAGCAGAACATGGCACGAAACCTCGGACTGGGACTGGCGATGCTGGCCCGGCTGGGACTGCTCTTCAGTCTGGTCTGGGTGATGGGGCTGGTCGAACCGTGGTTTACCGTATTTGGCCGGGAGATTTCCGGCCGGGACTTGATCCTGATTGTCGGCGGTCTGTTTCTGCTCGGCAAGTCGACGCACGAGATCCACCACAGTCTCGAGATCGTCGGGCACCAGGACAAGCCGCCGGCCCGCGCCAAGCTTTTCTCGGTCCTGGCCCAGATTGCCGTCCTCGATATCGTTTTCTCGCTCGATTCGGTCATCACCGCGGTTGGTTTGTTCGAGCACCTGTCGATCATGGTGATTGCCATCATCGTCGCGGTCGGTGTCATGCTGCTCGCCGCCAAGACGATCAGTGAATTCGTCGATGCCAACCCGCCGATCAAGATGCTCGCCCTGTCCTTTCTTCTGCTGATCGGATTTACGCTTGTCGCCGAAGGGTTCGACGTGCACGTACCGAAAGGTTATATCTATTTTGCGATGGCCTTCTCCCTCGGTGTGGAAGTGCTCAATATGCAGATCCGCAAGAGGAAGGCGGCGGCGGTTATCCACCTGAGCAAGAAAATCGAATACTGAATATGCCAAATCCGGCAATCCCGCCAAATGCTGTTGGTTTGCGGGGATCGACTCTCATGGCAGCATTGCCGGGAATTCGCTTTAGGGTGAGGGGAATATCGTTTCTGATTGGGCCAGAACCACATCCGGTAGTGGTTTCAGGTCTCTTGCTGCGATGACTATTCCCGTGATTGTCGTCACATATTGTGTTAAATGGGCCAAGGAAATATCAAGAAAACCACAAGCCGGGAGGCGCTAATGGATGGAGTTGTCTTTCTCAATGGAGAGTTTGTCGAGGCCTCGCAGGCCAAGGTTTCAGTATTTGATCGCGGTTATCTGTTCGGTGACGGCGTGTACGAAGTGCTTCCCGTTATCGGCGGCAAGCTGATCGATCAGGAAAACTTTCTGATCCGTCTGAAAAACAGCCTGGCGGCTGTTGACATCCCCTGGCCATACAGCGAAGAACGTTATCTCGACATCTTGGAAGAATTGATGCGCCGCAATGAGGTTGAAGAAGGCGGTGTTTATACACAGGTTACCCGTGGGGTGGCGGCGCGGGAATTTGCCTATCCCCAGGTTGAACCGTGTTGCATGGCCTTTGCCTTCAAGAAAGCACTTGTGGATAACCCGCTGGCCCAAGCCGGAGTAACCGTGGTGACCGTTGATGACATCCGTTGGAAGCGTCGGGACATCAAGTCCATATCACTGATCGGTCAGTGCATGGCAAAACAGCGGGCGGCAGAAGCAGGTGCCTACGAAGGGGGGATGGTGGAAGATGGCTACGTCACCGAAGGTACCTCATCCACGGCCTATATCTGCAAGGACGATACAATCATCACCCGCCCTCTCTCCCGTG
>JAZBPM010000181.1:0-12245 GCA_036351615.1 Desulfofustis sp. | reverse complement strand
CACCGAAAAAGGAATTGAAACCGGAAGACGGACCGCCGTTGCCTGCACGAAAGCTGCTTTGATTAAAACTCTGGGAGCCGAAACCGAATTGCCGGAGGATATCGTTAATATCGAAGTTTCGAAAAATATCCTCTTGCGTGTAACGCTGATGGAAGCCGGCGGACCCGTATGTATCGTATTGCCGGCGCTTCTCGGTGTCGGAAAGGACCGCGTACGCTTCGCTTATTTGCTTGAATTTATTTTCCGATTCCTTGTTCCCGTTGTTCTTGTCGGGATGGTACTTCAGAGCAAGTTTACGATACGCTTTTTTGATTTGTTCGGCGGTTGCCGATTTCGGCACACCGAGGGTTTCATAATAGTCCATACGGCAGGTTGATCACATGGCAACATTGGCTCAATCGGACGACATGCCCGACTCTCTTGATGGCACCACAATAGGGACGGACGACCCGCCAGTCAAGCGTTCTCGACATTTTCCCCGGCTTCAGTAGCTTCCTACGCCCGTTTTTTTTCCGGTAACCGATGCCAACCTGGATGCCGCCCTCAATCCGCCGACCTCCGGAGCCCGCAAAGCGGTGTCACCACAGCGCCCTAAAAGGGAACGTCCTCCCCCATGCCGCCGTAACCGGGTGATGGCTCCGGATAGTTCTGCTCCTGGCTGCCACCGCCACCACCGTAACTGTCCCCACCGCCTTCGCGTCGGTCGAGCATCTTCATTTCACGGGCGACGATTTCGGTGGTCCAACGGTCATTGCCGCTCTGGTCCTGCCATTTTCTGGTCTGGATTTTCCCTTCGATGTACACCTTGGAGCCTTTGTGCAGATACTCGCCACATATTTCCGCAAGTTTACGCCAGGCAACAATGCGGTGCCATTCCGTCGATTCCTGCTGGGCACCGCTCTGATCTTTCCAGCGCTCGGTAGTGGCAACGTTGAAGGTGGCGACCGGGGCGCCGCTCTGAGTAAATCTCATTTCCGGGTCCGCACCAAGATTACCTATAATTATCGCTTTGTTAATCATTAATCCTCCTCCTTTGGTGGTCGTGATCTTTTGTGCCTGCAAACTATACGATAGTTGACGGAAAGAACAAGATCATTCTCGCCGGACAACAAACGACCACAGACGTCGGCCACCACCTTGCTGTGCCCGGCTACCGGTCAAGCGTCCGGTCGAGCATGGCCGGCAAACCGCCCCGTTCGGCCGGACAAAAGCCCATCACGGCACGCCAGACTTCATCGCTTTCCATACAGAAATAGATGCAGGTACGCGGGTCACAATAACGCTGCAGGTGGGCGTAAATTTCCCGGTACATCTCCACTCTGAGCGCCCGGAAGTAGCGTTGCTTGTTGTCGAGTCCCGGAACGAACTCGTGGTGATAAATCGCTGATCGGGGAAAACGGCCGATGCCTATCTGTTTCAGTTTCGGGATAAACCGGAAGGCGCCGAGAGAAATCCACTTGATCGCCGCGGCCGGCACCGCCGCAAACAGATCATCGATAACCTGCCGGTACCCCTGTCGCCAGCCGGGATGATCGATAATCGGATCGAAATGAAAGGCCAGCGGATAGCCCCAGGCGGCGCAGCGCGCGGCAGCCCGCAATCGTTCATCGAGAGAGGCGGTGCGCAGCTCTTCGCGGACGGCAATGGCCGGAGCGTTCAACGACCACGCCATAATGGTCCTGCCATTATGATCACAATCTGCAAGGTAATCGACATACGCCGCTTTGCTCTTCAACTCGAGAACAACACGGTTCTGGCCGGCAAAAAAAGAAACGAGCCGCCGGCTCAAACCGGTAATCCGGTCCAGGGCCATCGAATCGGTAAACTCACCGGTGCCGATACGCAGCACGGGTCGATCGACCAAAGCGCACGTTGCGGCAAGTTCTGCCAGCAGGTCTTCGGTATTGACGAAGAACGTCAGATACGGCGTGTTGAGATAGGCCTGCAGGATGCAATAGACGCAATCCATCGGGCAGCCGGTGCCGATGTTGATCACCTGGTAGCTGCAGCAGCGATACTCTCTGGTCGACGGGCAGGGTTTCAGAAAAGTAGCTGGATTTCGACAGAGCAACAGGGTTCGCTTGCCGGCCTGCAAATTATCAGGATAGTCACCGGCGATAAGCGTTGCCAGTTCCGCCTCACCGACGATGCGCACCGGTAGTGCTGCTCGTTCGGCTATTTCCCGGGCATACGGGTGGTCGGCAACGCTTCGCTCAATGGCCAGCTGACGGAGAAAAACGGTCGGGTCGGCACCACTTGCGCTGCTCTTCATCCCCCCTCCTGTGCGGTCAATTCGGCCAACGCTGCTCCCCAGTCGGCGAGTTTCAGATAATGGCGTTCTTCTTCAGGTTTACCGTGTTTACCGCATCCCCGGCCGTAAATTCTACATTTTTTGACTAATTCGCGGCCGAGATGCAGCCGCTGAGACGCGCTCATCTGCGGACTGACAAGCTGTTTGGCTAGAGCCTGGATGCGAAAACGGTCCATGCCCTGTCGATACCTGACCGAGACCTGGTCGGGCCGACCGCCGTGCTTGATGGTCAGCGGCTGTTCCAAGAGTAAAAAAGGCTGACTGACCGCCACCCGCAACCAAAAGTCATAGTCCTCGCAACAAATGAGCGTTTCGTCGAACACGCCGAACTGCTCAAACAGCGCCCAACGGGCCATCACCGTTGACATGCCGACACAACAAAGCGGCAAACACTGCTCGAAGATGGCGCCGTGCGGCGGCCGATGTCGTTTCTTCTGGTTGAGGAACTGACCACGGCGATACCACGATTCCCGGGTATGCGATACCAGCGTTTTCGGTGACGACCGCATGGCTTGAGTCTGTAGCTCAAGCTTGCGCGGCTCCCAGCGATCATCGGAATCGAGAAAGGCCACCATGTCAAAAGAGCAATTGGCGATGCCGAGATTACGCGCCGCTGCCGGCCCTCGATGGGGTTGGCGCAGATAACGAAGGCAGCGCGCCCCTTCGCGCACCAGTGCGGCAACCCGATCCTCGGAGTCGTCCGTCGAACCGTCGTCAATCACCAGGATCTCCGCCGGCTCCAGGGTCTGTGTCAACACCGAACGAACGGCTCCGACGAGCAGCTCGGCGCGGTTATAGGTCGGGATGACGACCGAAATCTTGTCACTGTCGCTGTGTTTCATTCTTTTTTTAATCAAGGGGCAAGAGAAGGTGCACATCTTCTGCAAAATATTGTATAGTAACCGTTTTGTTACAGAATATAACAGGTAACCACTGCTCATGGTAGACATAAGGAAGCCCATAAGGTTTCCATAACCACGATCTACCCGTTGAAGCGTACCGTTACCGCACGCAATCTGTTAGCCCACTCTCCCGGCTGGAAGTGATCTCCTCCTCCAGGTTCACCTGATGTTGACAGCCTCTATCAATGACGACAGAAATACTCATAAATTCAAGGCGATACGAAGTTAGAATCGCTCTCGTGGAAAACGGCAATCTGACCGAATTCCACCTCCAGCGGCCGACCGAAAAAGGCCTGATGGGCAATATCTACCTCGGCCGGGTCGTTCGCGTATTGCCCGGCATGCAGGCAGCATTCGTCGATATCGGCCTTGAACGAACCGGTTTCCTTTATGTTGATGATGTCTTCATACCGGATTCGGAACTCGAACAACGTACTGCAGAACTCGAACCATCGGGACTTCCCGACGTCGCCGAACCGATCCGCTCCGAACGCCGCGGCAGCCCGACCCACAACATTGAGGATCTGCTCAAGGAAGGACAGGAGGTCATGGTCCAGGTGAGCAAGGATCCAATCGGCACCAAAGGCGCCCGGCTCACCTGTCAGATTACCCTGCCCGGCCGCAACCTGGTCTTTATTCCGCAGACCGATCATATCGGTATTTCGCGCAAAATCGAAGACGAACCGACACGCACCGCCATGCGCGAGTTGATCGAAGATTTGCGACCGAATGGTGTCGGTTTTATCGCCAGAACCGTGGCCGAACATGCCTCCCGGGAGGATCTCGAGGCGGACATGGAATTCCTGATGCTGCTCTGGGAGGAGATTCAGGACCAGCGGCCCAAGGCCACCGTTCCCGGCCTGCTCTACGAAGATCTCGACATCACCCTGCGCTCGGTCCGCGATCTGTTTACCAGCGATGTCGATTACCTGATTATCGACAACGAGAAGTCCTATGAAAAATTAATGCAGTTTGTCAACACCTTCACGCCCCAGCTGAAAAGCAAGATTTCCCTGTACCGCGGCGACCTGCCGCTGTTTGAAGCCTATGGCATCGATGCGGAGATCAGCAAGGCCCTAGAGAAGAAGGTGTGGCTCCGTTCCGGCGGTTACATCATCATCGAAAATACCGAGGCGCTCACTGTCATCGATGTCAATACCGGCCGGTTCGTCGGTAAGGACGACCTGCATGAAACGATCTTCAAGACCAATATGGAAGCGGCCAAGGAAATCGCCTACCAGTTGCGCCTGCGTAATATCGGTGGCATCATCATAATCGATTTCATCGACATGGAGGGCGAACACCATCGCGACGAGTTGTTCAATTTTTTCCGCGAAGCGGTGAAAAAAGACAAGAGCCGCATCAACATCCTTAAATTGTCGGAATTCGGCCTGGTGCAAATGACCAGGAAACGGCACAGCGAAAACCTCAACCAGATGATGTGCGAGCCCTGTCACTATTGCGGCGGCGAGGGCGTCCTGAAGTCGCGCCGTACCATCTGTTACGAAATCTTTCGTAAAATCAGCAGGACCTCCGGCCATACCGGCGGCTCCACCGTTACCGTGCGGGTTCACCCGCGCATTGCCGACATGCTGCTCAAAGAAGAGGAGCCGACCGTCAACCAATTGGAGGCGGATACCGGCAAGCGGCTGATAATTGCTCCGGCAAAAGAGCTGCATATCGAAAAATACGAGATTATCTGGCAGCGCTAGCCGCTGTCTTCCTGGGGACATCATATGACGACGCTTAGCTCAAAACGAAAATCGACATCGGCAACGCTGTTGCTCATCTTGCTATTCATCTTCGGCGGAGCTTTGGTTGCCGGCTTCCTGCTTTTTTTTGAAGGCGGCTCGCCGACGGTCACTATCAAGGAACCCGCTTCATACCTCGGCACCTCAGGCACGATCAGTATCGAGGCTAAAGACGATGAAAGCGGTTTGCGACGGCTCCGGGCAACGCTCAGCCAGGGAGCGGTGGAAAAGGAATTGCTCAGCGATTCCTACCCCCGCCTCGGTTACACAGGAATGATCGGAGTTGCCGAAAAGCAGGTGGATATCGACGTTCAACCGGCACAACAGGGATTTGCAGACGGCCCGGCCACGCTGACCGTGACTGGTGTCGACTACTCCTGTCGCGGTTTTTTCCGTGGCAACACGGTGACCATCACCCGCGAGTTGATCATCGACACAACTGCTCCGAAGATGGGCATCCTTTACAGCGACCGCTATGTCAGTCCAGGCGGCTCCGGCCTTATCATCTATCGCGTCGACGATAGCAGTGCCGCAAGTGGCGTTCTGATCAACGATACGTTCCATCCCGGATTCACCTCTGACGACGACCGCGACGATATCTACGTCGCGCTCTTCGCCTTGCCCTACGATGCCGAGGGTATTTCCGGAGCCCAAATCGTTGCCAAGGATCCAGCCGGCAATCAGGCAAGTCTACCGTTTTCCACCACCTTCAAGGCGGTTTCCTTCAAGCAGGATCGAATCACCGTCGATGATGGGTTCCTGGAAACCAAGATTCCGGAATTTCAACACTACTATCCGGAAATGACGGGCAGCCTGCTTGAGCGATATCTCTTCATCAACACCACCGTTCGAAACCAAAACAATCAAATGATTTCAGATCTTTGCAAGACACCCCAGGGCAATCGGCTGTGGCAGGGTCATTTTGCCAGGATGCCGGGCAGCCCGCGCGCCGGCTATGCCGACCATCGCACCTACTTTTATAACGGGGAGGCCATCGACCAGCAGGTCCACCTCGGCATCGACATTGCCTCTACCAGGCAGGCGGAGGTCCGAGCGGCGGCTGCCGGCATCGTCGTTCACGCCGATTATCTCGGCATTTACGGCAATATGGTGCTGCTTGACCACGGCCAGGGACTGTTCAGCCTCTACTCGCACCTCAGCCAGATCAACGTCTCCGAAGGCGACACCGTCGAGGCGGAGACGCCCATCGGCCGAACCGGCACCAGCGGTATGGCCGGCGGCGACCACCTGCACTTTTCCATGCTGGTCAACGGCATCTTCGTGACCCCCGTCGAATGGTGGGACCAACACTGGATAGATGTCAACATCGAAGGCCCATTGCAGGACGCACGGTTCCAATAGAGCGCCACCAGTCCGCCTAAACCGCTACAGATAGCTTCTCCCGCCATGACCATCTCCCGGAGCGATCGATAACCTGCCATGTCGGAATCATCGCGAAAACACCGGCTGCCGCTTCTCTACTACAGCTATCTGGCAACCGAGATGCTGGCCCCGTTTTTCGCCAGCTTCGTAATCATGAACGGCGTTTTTTTTCTGGTCAAACTGATTCCGTTTCTCGACGTGGTCCTCGAACTCGAAATCGGTTTTGCCGATTTCGTCAGGTTGTTTTCCTATCTCTTCCCGAACATGTTCCTCTACTCGATTCCGATGGCGGCCATGCTCGGCGTAACCATCGGTTTCTCAAGGCTGGCTAACGACTCGGAAATTCTTGCTTTCAAGGCAAGCGGCATCGGCCTTTATCACGTCCTGCCGCCGCTCATCATGGTCTCACTCGGCGTCGCCCTGATCACCTCATATTTTTCCATCAAGCTGATTCCGGCCGGTGACTCGGCAATGCAGCAGATGATGTATCAACTGGCCAAGGAGAAAATAGACAAAGGCATCAAAGAACGTGCATTTACGGAAGCCCTCGGTGATCTGGTCGTCTATATCGACTCAATCGATCAGCAGACCGGACAATGGCGCAATGTCTGGGTTTCAGACATGCGTGACCGGACCATTCCCGCCATTACCATGGCCCGTTCCGGTTCCATGGTATCAAACATGGATCGCATGCTGGTGACCCTCGTTCTCCGTGAGGGAAGTATGCATATTCCGGAAGAAACCAACGCTCAGACGGTCTCTTTTACTACCTATGTGATCAACATTCCGGTTCAACCGCACGCCCGGCCACCCGGCACCCAGACCCGCGGCACCATGAACATGACGCAACTGCGCGAGCAGGCCGACGTCGTCGGCCTGGATTCAGAGCAGGGACGATCCTATCTGACCGAATTTCACAAGCGCCTCGTCCTGCCGGTGGGTTGCTTTTTCCTGTGCCTGCTTGGCATGCCGCTTGGCCTGCAAGCCGGGCCGGGGCGACGGGCTATCGGCATACCCTTCGGCTTGGCGCTCTATATCGTCTACTATCTGATGTTTTCCATGTCCCGCACTATTTCCGTCGATAGCACGGCATCTATCCCGCTGGTCATGTGGATTCCCAACGTCGCCTTTTGCCTGTTAGCCCTGTTCTCCATCTACCGGATCGCCCATGAACAGCCGCTCATTCCCGGCCCCGTGCGACGTGTCTTTGATTCCATCGGCAACGCCTCGACACACCTTGCACATAAGTGTTTTGAAATGGTACGTCCGTCGCGCGCGCACGGCTCCGGCGAAACGTTACAGGTCGGACATGACGGTACGTCTCTGCCGAAAAAGACCAAACTCCGCGGTAATGTTAAGAGCAGGGTCTTTCATTTTCCGGAATGTGACTATTATTATTGCAAAAATTGTTCAATTGAATTTAAAGATGTTAAGGTGGCCCAACAAGCGGGCTTTGAACCCTGTCGTTTCTGCCAAACATTGATGCCCGCTCCCGATACCGACGATCAGCAGCAAAGCTGATCGCTATTTCTGTGCAAAGGAGGAATCTGACCATGAAACTTCCCGGCTCCGAGGAAATGAGAGCGATCGATCGGTGCGCAATCGAAGAATTCGGTATTCCCGGAGTCGTCCTCATGGAAAACGCCGGAACCGGAACCGTTCGTCTGATTGAAGAGCATTTCGGTCCCCTGTCCGGCACCTTCGCGCTGATCTTTATCGGTCCCGGCAACAATGGCGGCGATGGTCTGGTCATCGGCAGGCACCTGCACCAGCGCGGCTGCGAACCGGTTTTTTTCTTTCTGGTCAGTCCCGACTCGTTGACCGGCGATGCCGCCGTCAACCTGGCCGTCGTACAAAAACTCAAACTGCCCTTTCACGTCATCGACTCGGCAACCCGGGTCAAGACCATTCCGGTTTTGTTCAAACAGATCGAATCCCGCGGTAAACCGTGCTGTGCAATCATCGACGCCATCTTCGGCACCGGGCTGTCCAGGGACATTTCCGGCCACTTTGCCGACACCATCGACCTGATAAACGGTCGCAGCTTTGCCAAGCACACCCCGGTGGTGGCCGTCGACACGCCGTCCGGCCTCGATTCCGATACCGGTAAGATCTTCGGCAGGTGCGTCACCGCGACAATGACCGCCACCTTCGGTTGCGCCAAGCCCGGCCAGGTGATGCAAGGCAGTTCCGCCGTTACCGGCAGCCTTCATGTCATCGATATCGGTATCCCGCCGGAGGTGATCGCCAAGAACACCATCGCCACCTCCCTGATTACCGCAGAGACTGCAGCTGACTGGCTGCGCGTCCTGAAAAGGCAGGCTAATACCCACAAGGGCAGCTACGGTCATCTGCTGATCCTGGCAGGATCTGCCGGCAAGACCGGCGCCGCCATCCTTGCCGCCCGAGGTGCACAACGGAGCGGCTGCGGCCTGGTCAGTCTCTGCGTCCCTTACGACCTCAACACGATTTTGGAGACCAGCTTGATCGAAGCGATGACGGTGCCGCTGCCGACCTCGTCTTCAGTCCTCAACGTCTCCGACCTGGCCACCATTCTCAAGCACCTCGACGACAAAACAGCCGTGGTCATCGGGCCGGGACTCGGTACCGACACGCGTACCGCCGAACTCGTTCTCTACCTCTATCACAGTGTCAAGCAACCAATGGTCGTCGATGCCGACGCCCTCAATATCCTGGCACGTCATGTCGAACAGTTGAGGACACCGGCCGGTCCCCGGATCTTGACTCCCCATCCGGGCGAGATGGCCCGTCTCATCGGCAGAAATGCCACCGAGGCACAGGAAAACCGGCTGGATGCCGGCAAGCTCTGCTATCATCGATTCAAGAAAAAGGGCCGGGAACTCGTCGTTATTTTAAAGGGAGCGGGCACCCTTATCGTCACCGATAACGAACAGGTGCTGATCAATACCTCGGGCAATCCCGGCATGGCCGCCGGCGGCATGGGCGATGTTCTGAGCGGCATTATCGGGTCATTACTCTGTCAGGGATTGTCTCCGACCATTGCCGCAGCTGCCGGCGTCTATCTGCATGGGATGGCCGGCGATGGATTGTACGCCGAAAACGGGCACGGCTTCACTGCTTCGGACCTTGCCTGCAACCTGCCAAGATGCCTCAAACAACTACTCGATCATCTATCATGAAACAAGCCCAGGATATCATGACCTCCACGGTCATTACCGTTCGTACGGACACCCCGGTCAGAGAGATCGCGCAAATCTTCACCGAAAACAATATCAGCGGTGTTCCGGTGGTCGACGACCAGGACAAAGTTATCGGCATCGTTACCGAAAGTGACTTGATTTTCCAAAACAAGCGACTCAGTGTACCGCCGGTCATTACCATCCTCGATTCATTCTTTTTTCTCGACTCTCCTGAGAAAATGGAGCGGGAATTGAAAAAGATCGCCGGTGCCACTGTCGGGGATATCTTCAGTTCGCCGGCAATTTCCATTTCACCGGAGACACCGCTCGATGAAATTGCCACGCTGATGACCGAAAAGAAGATTCACACCTTGCCGGTTCTCAACGAATCCGGACGCATGGTCGGCATCGTCGGCAAGAGAGACATCATCAGAACGGTACTTTGAAGATACCGCTCCGCTGCTACCAGTCGATTTCCGGATAGCCGTTCTTTTTAAGATAACGGTTGCATTTGAGGAAGACCCCGGAACCGAGAAAACCCTTGTGGGCGGATAACGGCGAGGGATGGCTGGTCTTGAGTACCAGATGTCTGGTGAGATCGATCAACTCCGCCTTTTTCTGTGCGAAGGCCCCCCAGAGCATGAACACCACGTGTTCGCGCTTGTCGGAAACTGTCTTTATGATGTCATCGGTGATAACCTGCCAACCGAGGGAAGCATGAGAGTTCGATTTGCCGGCTGCAACCGTCAGACTGGCATTGAGCAGCAGCACCCCCTGCCGAGCCCACCTGGTCAAGTCGGTACTGACCCGTCGCTGCCTGCCACCGTGCAGGCTGTCATCTATTTCTTTGAAGATGTTTTTCAATGATGGCGGCGCCGGAATTCCTTCGCGAACGGAAAAGCAGAGGCCATGCGCCTCCGGTCCGAGTTCCCGATGCTCGTTGATATAAGGATCCTGTCCGATGATGACGACGCGAACCTGTTCGAACGGCGTGGTCCGCATCGCGTTGAACACCAGTTCACGCGGCGGGTAAACCTTTTTCCCCGGTGACTGTGCGTACGCTTTATGCACCAGTTCTCGATGAAGTCCCTGCCGCAGGAGCGGCACCTGTTCTTCCCAGAGCACGCGCTGTTCTCCCTCGATGGTGCCCGGCAGCAATGTCTTCCGTGTTGTGCCGGCTTCATCCCCTACCGCCGAATCGTCTCAGGCGGTTGTGGCCTCTCCGTTGGCCGCCTCGTGCAGCTGCGCGAGGCAGCCGGTGACGTCCTTCTCGTCATAAATTCTATCCACCATACATTTCCGAAGGATATTTTCGCCCATTTCCTTGCACAGGCAACTGGCCGAATTCAAGACGACGGACAAGCCGCCGTTTTTCTTGATGGCGTTGATTCCTTTCTCCCCGTCGAGCTCACTGCCGGACAGAATCACCCCAGCCACCCGGTTTTTGAAAATCGGGGCAGCCGAATGCATCACCAGATCGATCGACCCGTAACCGGGTTTGGCCTTGGTTTGCCGAATCGTATAGTGAGCGCTGTATGGTTTCAGATAGAAATGATCGACCGCGGCAGCGACATAACACGTTCCTCCTTCCACGTTCAGGCCATCGACCATGCGGACGACTCTGATGTTGCTGACCGCATCGAGATAATCGGTAAAGGCGTCGATATGGCTGCCTTCTGCATAGAGTACAACGATAATGGCACCGCCGATATCCTCGGAGATGTTCGGGATGATCCGCAGCAGGTTGCTGTAGCCGCCCTGGCCTGCGCCAATCACTGAAAGACAGGTGATGCGCCGGTATTTATTGATCAGGTTGACCTCGAGCACATCCCCGCATTGTCGGCAACGCAATTCGACCTGCTCACGCCGCTGTTCTTCATCGATGGTGTTTCGTGTTCCGCATTCCTCGCAGAAGATAATGTCACTCGCTTTAGCAACGGTGGGGGGGATATCGTCCTTGGAGGCAAATACCGGTTCAACCGAGCGCACCTGAACCCTGGATGCATAAATGATGCGATGCACGATATGCTTTTGGAAGCCGATCAGATCCTGGTTGTGAAAAAAGGAGTCTTTGCAGACGAAGTCAACCGCTCCGTTTTTGATCGCATCGAAACTGCGTGCCGTTCCCTCCTGGGTCAGACTGGAAAACATGATGGTCGGTGTCGGCTTGTGAATCATCAGGTGCTGCAGAGACGTCATACCGTCCATCAGCGGCATTTCCATGTCCATGATGATGACATCCGGATCCAGTTTGAGTACCATATCCAGCGCTTCAATACCATTGGTTGCCTCACCGATGATTTTTACGCTGTTGGTCTTGTCAAACACGTCGCGCAGTATCCTCCTGAATACCAGCGAATCATCGACGATCAGCAACCTGATCGGTTTGTGGGCTGAGATGATCTTCGTCTTACCTGCCATGTTCCCAATTTTTGTCAATAATGCCTGTTCGTTTCGAAAAAGATTCGTTCGGACAGGTCATCATAAACCCAATCGTCGATAATGCAAAGACCGAATGTAAAGACGAATTCGGATAGCCTGCCAAACTCTAACATCATGGCCACCGCCCGGCAGATGTTTGGTGCTCCATTGCTGGCTCAGTCCTGCCGATAAAGCCGGTGTTCGTCGATATATTCGGCGACAGCCGGCGGCACCAGGTGCTGCCATGGCTTGTTATCGGCTATCCGGCGCCTGATGTCGGTGGATGAGATATCATCGATCGGTGCGGTCAATACCT
>JAZBPM010000180.1:0-5899 GCA_036351615.1 Desulfofustis sp. | reverse complement strand
ATACGATTATGCGGTACTGGCGCAGGCCTTCGGCGTTACTTTGGCCGGGCCGCTGGTCGATACGATGATTGCCGCGTACCTGACCGAACCGGCGCGCCGATCGCTCAAGCTCGATGACCTGTGCCGGGAAATCGATATAAAAATGACCTCCTACGAGCAGGTTACCGGCGGCGACAAGCGAGACGATGCCTTTGCCTATGTTTCTGTCGAGGCGGCCGGCGCCTATTCCTGCGAGGATGTTCATGGCACCTTGGCCCTGTGGGAGCTGCTGCAGCCGCGACTTGAGGAAAAGGACATGCTGCGCCTCTTCCACGAGATCGAGATGCCGCTGGTGCCGATTCTGGCACACATGGAGGTGGCCGGCATCAAGGTCGATCCGCAGCGCCTCGATGATCTGGATGAGGAATTCAGGGAGAAACTGGCCGCGCGGGAAGAGGAGATCTATCGTCTGGCGGGACACCCGTTCAATATCAATTCCCCGCAGCAATTAGGGGTAGTGTTGTTCGAGGAATTGGGCCTGCCCCACGGCAGGAAGACTAAAACAGGATATTCCACCGATGCCGGGGTCCTTGAGAAATTGGCGCAGCAGCATGAGATGCCGGCCCTGATCGTCGATTATCGCAATCTTGCCAAGCTGCTGTCCACTTATATCGAGAAGCTCAAGCTGCTCATCGACGAGAAGACCGGCCGGATTCATACCTCGTTCAACCAGACGGTGACCACCACCGGCAGATTATCGAGCAGCAATCCGAACCTGCAGAACATCCCGATTCGCGGCGAGGAGGGCGGTCGGATCCGGGAGGCCTTTGTCGCCGAGACCGGTACCGTGTTTCTGTTCGCCGATTATTCTCAGATCGATCTGCGGGTGCTGGCCCATTATTCCCAGGACCCGGCGCTATTGGCTGCTTTCCGACGAGGGGACGACATCCACAACCGGACCGCGGCGGAAATCTTCGGCGTATCACCGCTTTTCATTACGCCGGACATGCGCCGGGTGGCTAAAAGTATCAATTTTGGCATTGTCTACGGCATGAGCAGCTTCGGCCTGGCCAACCAGCTCCGCATCAGCAGGACAGAGGCGCAGAAATTTATCGATCGCTATTTCGACCTCTACGCCGGCGTCCAGCAATTCATGCACGATATCGTCGAGCAAGCCAAACGAGACGGTTACGTAAGCACGTTGCTCAACCGTCGCCGTTATCTTCCGGAAATCAAGGCATCAGACAAAGCGCGCCGGGAATTTGCCGAACGGGCGGCGATCAACACACCGATCCAGGGAACCGCTGCCGATATCATCAAGCTTGCCATGCTGCGAGTCGATGAATTGTTGCAGGGGCGCCCGGAGCAGTGCCGGATGCTGCTGCAGATTCACGACGAGTTGGTCTTCGAGGTCGACGAGGCGCAGTGCAGTGCGCTGCAGGACGATATCCGCACGTGCATGGAGCAGGCGCTGCCTCTGGACGTCCCGCTGGTTGTCAATATGCAGCAGGGACATAGCCTGGCCAAATAACCGCGTCGCCCGTGAGCGGGTCCCAACTTAGCCGCGTGCCTCGAGCGGGATAAACGGCCGGTTGACGATACCCTGATACACTTGGCGGGGGCGTCCGATCCTGCTGCTGTCCTTATCAGAGTTCATCTCCTGCCAGTGGGCGATCCAGCCCGGCAATCGGCCGAGGGCGAACATCACCGTGAACATGTTAGTCGGGATGCCCATCGCCCGGTAGATGATGCCCGAGTAGAAATCAACGTTCGGGTAGAGGTTTCGCTCCTGGAAATACTCGTCTTCGCTGACCCGCTGTTCGAGTTCCATGGCGATATCGAGCAGCGGATCCTCGATTTCCAACGAACCGAGAACGTCGTGACAAATCTTTTTGGTAATTGCCGCCCGTGGATCATACGTTCGGTAGACCCGGTGCCCGAAACCGGTCAGCCGGTAGGGATTGTCCGGATCCTTGGCCATGGAGATGTATTTTTCAAAGTCTCTGCCGTTGGCGAGGATTGCCTCGAGCATCCTGATTACGGCCACGTTGGCGCCACCGTGCAATGAGCCCCAGAGGGCGTTGATGCCGGCCGAGATGGAAGGGTAAAGGCCGACACCGGCGCTACCCACCAACCGTACCGTCGACGTCGAACAGTTCTGTTCGTGATCGGCATGCAGGATGAGCAATTTATTCAGGGCGGCGACGAGAACCGGTTCGATCTTGTAGGGCATGTTCGGACGGTCGAACATCATGTTCAGGAAATTGGCGCCGTAGCTCAGGTCGGCGCGGGGATAGACGAGCGGGTGACCCATATTCTTCTTGTATGAAAACGCGGCGATGGTCCGTATTTTGGAGACCAGACGGGCGGTCGTCGTGGTAATCCCGCCGTAGGGGTCTTCCTCCCGGTCCATTTCCGGGTAAAAATCGTGAAGACTGCCGACCATCGTCGACAGGATCGACATCGGTGAAGCGTGCGGCGGGAAATGGTCGAAGAAGTGGATCATGTCTTCGTGGATCAGGGCGAACTTACCCATGTCGTACTTGAACGTGTCCAGCTCTTCGTAGGTCGGCAACTCGCCGGTCAACAGGAGATAGGCGACTTCGACGAAGAGGCAGTTTTCGGCCAGCTCGACGATATCGTAGCCGCGATAGCGAAGAACGCCGTTTTCACCATCCAGATAAGTGATGCGCGACTCACAGGAACCGGTATTCATGTATCCGCTATCCAGGGTGATCAAACCGGTGTCGCGGAGCAGAGAGCGGATATCGACCGCCCTCTCTCCGGTGGTGCTCTCGATGATCGGGAGTTCGTAGGTAGTGCCGTCAACGATCAGGCGCGCATTTTGATTTGACATCGGAAATCCTCCATAAATACTGATAATTAGCATGTCTGCCATTGGGATGGTACACCGTCTGCGACAGATTGCCGATCAGATGGAATACGGGACCGTCAGGCTGATCCGGGATTATCAGTCGTGTCGTCCGAGCGAATCGTTCTTGCCGCTGTGGACAGATGCATCGGCAGCCGGCTGGCTGCGCGTGGGGAAAATGGTGCTTGAATGAATCGGAACTGACGTACTATAGTCTGAACAGTGTTGTATTTCAATTCTTCTTTTTCGGCCCGGGGCGCAGCGTGGGGCATGAATAAAGGAGGATTATCCGGAAAGATCAGCAATGGAAGGTATTGTATGGACGGCCTGCGGAGAGAGCTTGACCGATTGACCATCGACGAACTCGTTCGCTACGTGGTTACCGATGAAGAGTTGCCGGCGGCGCTCGCCCTGGTGCATCGCTTTGGCAACCAGCATCTCGCCGCTCCGGTGCTGCGCAGTTATTATGAAGTAGTGCCCGAAGGGCGAGAGGAGATGGTCGTCGACCTGCGGCTTGTCGCAAGGCAGGAGGGAATCGCGCTGATTGCACTGGCCACCACCAATCACCGCTATCTTTACCTGAGTGCGGCGGGGGAAGCGCTCTTTCTCGGGAATTTTGACCACGGGATCGAGGATGAAGCGGTACTGGAGTTATTGGGTTACCGGACCAGAGAGGAGTTTCTGGCCAAGGTGGGACCATTTTCCGAGTTGCCGCCGCTGGCGGTCGATGATGCTGCTCCCGAGCTGGTAACCTGTGCGGCTTGCGGGGTTCTGGTCGGTGAGTTGCACATCTTCGGTTGTCCGGTGGAACTCTGTCCCTGGTGCGACGGACACGTGAGTCGCTGTAATTGCCGGTTCGACCAGCTTGGCGTCGACCAGATCGAGAGCGAAGAACAGCTGGAACGCTTTGGTGAGATGCTCGAGGTCAAGGGCAGGATCGCCTTTGAAAAAGAGCAGAACCCGTCTTATCCGGTGGCCGGGGAAGATGTCGGTCCGGCCGCTGCAGACGATGCGGAGCGGCCGGACCGGGACGATGGTGATTAGGGAATTAGTTCCTGGAACTGTTCTTTAGATAGTGAAAGATATCTGAATCGGAGGATAGTATCAGCGAGGTATTATCGCCGATCACCGATTCGTAGCTCTCCAGAGTCTTCATAAAAGCGAAGAACTCAGGATCCTGGGTGTAGGCCTCGCCGTAAATCCGGGTGGCCTCGGCGTCGGCCTCGCCCTTGATGAGCATCGCCTCCCGGTTGGCCCCGGAGGTGATTTCACGTAGTTCACGGTCGACGGTACCGAGGATCCGGGCCTTCTGCCCCTCACCGGTCGAACGTTTCTCGGCGGCGATTCGCTTGCGCTCAGAGATCATCCGGTTGTAGACGCTCTCTCGGACCGTATCGATATAATTGACCCGCTTGAAGACCACGTCGAGCAGTTCGATGCCGTATTGCGGTGTCGCCCGGGCGGCGATTTCCAGTGCCTGGTCGGAAATCACGTCACGTCCCCGTTCCGGCGTGGTGCCCGGTTCCTGGTTGGACGGGCTCATGTTTTCGATCGACCAGTCGGAGCTGCGGATGATCTCGATCAGATTGTTCTTGTTGACCATGTCGCGCACCGTGCCGCCGATGATGTCGTTGAGCAGTGACTGGGCCCGATCTACCGTCTTGACCGCCTGCAGGAAGGTCAGTGCGTCGGTGATCCGCCAGCGGGCGGTGACATCGAGGAAGACGAAGGTTTTGTCGTTGGTTGGGATCTGGTTCGGCTCACCGTTCCAGATGACGATCCGTTTGTCGAATTCGTTGACCTGCTGGACAAACGGCATCTTGAAATAGATACCGGCCTCTGTTTTCGGCGTACCGATCGGTCTGCCGAACTGGGTGATCACCACCTGCTTGCCTTCCTCGACGATGAAAAAGCCGTCGTAGATGACGACGATGCCGAGCAGGACCAGGCCGATCAGGAGAAAATTGGCTATTTGTTTCATGGTATATCCTTTGCTCGTGATTGGTTACTGCCCGTCCTGGACCGGCGGCTTGGCGGCAGAGCGGAGATTCAGCAGCGGCAGCGGGCCCTGCTGGCCTTCGTCGATAACGTAGACGGTCTCGACGCTCGGCAGCGCTCTTTGCATAGTCTCGAGGTACATGCGCTTCCTGGTGACATCGGGGGCGTTGCGGTATTCCTTGAGGATATCGAGGAAGCGGGCAGCGGCGCCCTCCGCGTCGTTGATCCGTTCCTTGGCGTAGCCATAGGCCTCTTCGACGATCTTCAGCGCGTTACCGCGGGCGGCCGGGATGACCCGGTTGTATTGCTCTTCAGCCTCGTTGACGAGCCGCTTCATATCCTGGTCGGCCTCGTTGACCTCGTTAAAGGCTGGTTTGACCGGGTCGGGTGGATTGATATCCTGGAACTGCACGGCGACGAGATCGACACCCGTTTCCAGGAACGTCAGTTCACGCTGCAGCTCGTCGCGCACCGCGGCGGCCAGCAGGTCGCGGTTACTCAGCACGTAGTCGAAATCCATGTTGCCGACGATCCGCCGAGTAACGCTTTCCGATAAGTCGAAGACGGCCTGTTTGACGTCCTGGACCTTGAACAGGTAGTTGATCGGGTCGCTGACCCGGTACTGGACGATCCAGGCAACGTTGATGACGTTGGTATCGGCGGTCAGCATCAGCGACTCCATGTCGTAGGCCCGGCTCTCGAAGGACGAGCGCTGGCCGCCCTGGGTGGAACGGAAGCCGAATTCCAATTTCTGGATCTGGCGCACGTTGACCTTGTAGAGGTGCTCGAGGTAGGGGATCTTCAGGTGCAGACCGGGTTGGGCGGTCCGGTTGTATTCACCGAAACGCAGCACGACGCCGACTTCGTTCGGTGCCACCTTGTAAAACGACTGATAGGCGCCCTGCAAAATGACGACGATCAGTGCAAGGATCAGAACCTTGCCGATAATGGAGAACGGATTGGTCGGTCCTCGTTGGGAGGGCGGTTCGTCATCGCCTGATCGGGGCTTTTTCGCTTCCGAAAAATAGTCCTGCAGTTTCTTGATCAATT
>JAZBPM010000179.1:0-4503 GCA_036351615.1 Desulfofustis sp. | reverse complement strand
TTCCAGCGCTTTTCCATCTTCATCTTGTTTATCATACCAAACAGATAGGGCGGTAATTGATTCATGCGCTCGGCAAACCTGACCTGAAACGTCTTTTCCATCTCTTGATAATTCCTCCGGCAGGACAAGGGATCCACATCCCTCTCCCGCATTTCATTCTTACTGCGCTGCGAGCCATACGGTTAGGTTAATACCATACCTCGTTTGCCCCGTCTCTGGCAATGGCATACAGAGCTCTCTCGACGGTCTTGCCTTGAAACGGGGATCGGTGAAAAAAAAAAGCCCCGTTCGATCGCAACAGCGATCGACGGGGCTTTCCCCTGTCATTACCCTGAGTCGCCGGTGGCTCAGGGCGACAGAGTGCGGCAGAGACGTCCGAATCCGCCGGGGATAGTGCCCGATGACCAGAACGCACGCCCCTGTTTGAAATCAACGAACCAATAACCGCCGGGATGGCGCTGACCGGCAACGAAAATAAACGGCTGCTCTCCGGAAAAATTGGAATCGAGGTAGAGATCCTTATCGTTTTGTATCGGCTCCAGCAGAGACATCGCTTCGGCCAAACTCGGCAACCGCCAGTCATGATAACCGGCAAATCCGGCACGATTCAGCTCGACGATACTACGATTGATGCTCCGAATAGAGGCGATATCAAGACCACTGCTCTGCCACATCAGACCGGTCCGCTGGTCGACGATGGTCCGCTGGCCGCTGTCATGGAGGTGGTTGGCAAACCGCCCGCCGGGGTTGTGTTCGGCATCGAAAAAATTCCAGGACGTGATCAGGTCGGCGACCTGCTCGTCGGTCAGCGCAGCAGGTTCGGCAGGCAACGCTATCAAATCACCGGCATCCCGGGTACCATCCCAGAGCGGCAGACTCCGTCCCATATCCTCAACGACAACCACCTCTTTGATCGGACGAACCAGACTGGCATCGCCGTTGTCCAGTACATGCTCGATAAGCCAGGTGCGCACCGACTCGTCGATGGCAAAGGTTCGTTCATAAAAGGCCGCCTCACCCTGCCCGTCGACGCATCGCTCAACCAACTCTGCCGGTGCTTTGATCTCGGCAATGATGCGCGCGTGCTTGACGCCGCGCTCCATCAGGCAAAGTTTCGGTTCATTACCCCAATTGTCTATATAGAAATAATATATCCTCTCGTTATTATTTCGTATTCTTTCGCGTCCTCCCCACGACTCGAAGGTGCCGAATGTCCATTCTGGAGTCATCTCCCAGTCAATTGAATCGATCGTCAGATCACCCACTTTCATGCTGTGAAACATTCCCATATGGTTCCTCCTCCCGTCTGGCGGTCCCTTCCCGAACCGACGCTTTTGCTTGTCCCTGCCGAAGCAGTCCTGGTATAGTCACGGTATCTCTTCGGTGACAATGCCTACAATGTAAGAATGAATCTCATTTCGTCCATGAAAATTCAGCCTGCTATCGAACCGGGAACACCGTTGCCGCTCGGACCGACAGCCGGCGACGGTTGGGTCAACCTCAGCCTCTTTTCCCGGCATGCCGAATCGGTTACCCTGGTGATTGGTGATCCGGCCGCCCCGGACGCCGCCACCCCATTGGAAATTCCACTTGATCCGACCACCAACCGCAGCGGCGACATCTGGCATATTCGCCTGATCACGGATCAACCGATCTGCTACGGCTACCGGATCAACGGTAGCCCCGACGAAGCGAAAGGACGCACCTTTTTCCCGGACCGGGTTTTGATCGACCCGTACGGCCGGCGGCTTCTCGCCCGATCATGGAATACGCCCGCCGGCTACGGTTCACGGCCGTGCTGCCTGGTGCAACCGGAGACTCCTTTCGACTGGCAGGGCGACCGCCCGCTGCAGACCCCGGCTGAAGAGACCATCATCTACGAGTTGCACGTCCGCGGCTTCACCCGTCATGCCAGTTCCGGCGTAGCGGCGCCGGGTACGTTTCGCGGACTGACGGAAAAGATCGACTATCTCGTATCACTCGGCGTCACCGCCGTCGAACTTCTGCCAATAACCGCCTGGGACGAGACGGACAACAAATTTTTCGACCCGCTCAGCGGCGCCCGCCTGCTCAACTTCTGGGGCTACAATCCGGTCAATTTCTTCGCCCTGCACCCAGGACTTGCCGAGCGGCCCGAAGCGGCCGTCAGCGAATTCAAGACCCTGGTACGCGCCCTGCACCAGGCCGGCATTGAAGTCTTTGTCGACATGGTTTTCAACCATAGCGGAGAGTCCGATCGGCATGGCATCACCTCCTCTTTCAGGGGCATCGACAATGAGATCTACTACCTGCTCGACCCGGAAACCGGCAACTATCTCAACTACTCCGGCTGCGGCAACAGCATCTCCTGCAACCACCCGGTGGTCCGCCGACTGATCATCGATGCACTGCGCTATTGGGTCCTGGAAATGCATATCGACGGCTTCCGGTTCGATCTGGCCGCGCTTTTCAGCCGCGGGACCGACGGCACCGTACTGACCGACCCGCCGCTGGTCGAGGAGATCGCCGAAGACCCCCTGCTCCGCCAAACGAAAATCATCGCCGAATCCTGGGACGCCGCCGGCCTCTATCAGGTCGGTACATTTTCCGCAGATCCTCGCTGGCGCGAATGGAACGGCAGGTACCGTGACGATCTGCGCCGTTTTCTGGCCGATCACGGCGACACGGTCAGTTCGCTGGCATCACGTCTGGCCGGCAGTTCCGACCTCTACGGAGCGAACGGTCGGGGACCGCTCAACTCGATCAACTTTGTGACCAGCCACGACGGGTTCACGCTCTACGACCTGGTCAGCTATGAGACAAAACGAAACGAGGCCAACGGCGAAGGCAACCGCGACGGAGAGTCGCACAATCTCAGCTGGAACAGCGGCCACGAAGGAGACCCCTGCCCGCCGGAGATAAAGCGCCTGCGCTTGTGCCGCATGCGCAGCTTTTTCGGGCTGCTCCTTCTCTCCCAGGGAATCCCGATGCTGACCGCCGGAGACGAATTTGCCAGGACCCAAAACGGCAACAACAATGCTTGGTGCCAGGACAACGAGACCGGCTGGGTGGACTGGACGCTGGCCGAACGCAATAATGACCTGCTGCGCTTCGTGAGGTTCTGTATCGGCCTGCGCAAACAGCATCGCTCATTCAAACGCAGCACCTTTTTCCCGCATGAACGGGACGGCCTGGCTGAAAACCACCCGGAGATCAGTTGGCAATCGTTGCAGCCGGGCCGACAGGATTGGTCGCCGCACTGCCGCACGCTTGCGTTTCTACTGCATGACCCGTTGGATATCGCCGATTTTTTCATCATGACCAACGGCAGTCGGGACGAAACAGCCCGTTTCGTCGTCGCCGAACTGCCGCCGCGGCCGGTAGCGACGACCTGGCGCCGGGTCATCGACAGCTACGCCGCCGCACCGGCCGACTGCTGTGCTGCCGAATCGGCGGCGATCATCGACGCCGGGGCGCACCTCGATGTCCCGGCCATGGGCCTGATTGTTCTGCAATCATTTCCGCCACAGCAGCCATGAAGCGCCTTGAACTGTTGTTTCTCGGAGACTCCCTGATCGATTACGGCGATTGGCCGCAGCGGTTGCCGGAGCACCGGGTCACCAGCAGAGGTGTTCCGGGCGAGACCACAACGGAATTGGTCCGGCGCCTTGATCGGGGAACCAGGGACGTGAGGCCGGCGGCGGTAATCCTGATGATCGGTACCAACGATCTGCTCCTCGGCCGCCGGGATGCCGCCGCCACTATCCGGCTGATCGTTGCCGACCTGAGACGACGGCTCGCGAACAGCACCCTCATCGTTACCGGGTTGCCGCCGTTTGCATTGCCCGGCCTTGCTCCACGGACCGACGCGTTGAACAAGGAAATCGAACAGATCTGCTCCCAGGCCTCCTGCCTGCTGTGCGATCTTCAGCAGCCCTTTCGCGCCGCTCGCAGCAAGCCGTTTGCTGCCGACGGTGTCCATCTCAGCGAGACAGGCTACCGCATCTGGGCTACGGAGCTGCGCCGCCTCCTTGAATCGCTTGCTTTTGCCGCTGATTGACTTATCTTTGCAACCATTACCTTACCCCCCATTTTGAGGATCCCTTATGAAACGCACGATACTTTCAACCATGTTTTACACCGTTATCACTACCCTCCTGCTTTCCGCCGCGGTCCATCTGCAGGCGGCAACATCGACCCCGGAATCGGACACTTCGATCACCGGCACCGTCCTGGAAACCATGAGCGGGGCAGGCTACACCTATGTGCAGCTCGATACCGCCGACGGACCGGTCTGGGTGGCGCTACCCGAGAGCACCGTCACCGTCGGTGAAACCCTTGCCCTGCAACCCGGCCTGGTGATGAACGACTTTCACAGCAAGACCTTCGACCGCACCTTCAGCGCTATCATCTTTTCGCCCGGCCGTGTCTCCGGGGAAGTCGCACCGCCCGCTGCGCCGGACCAGGAGCAACCGGCTCCATCGGCTACCGACGATCCCTTCGCCGCTGCCGTGGCCGCCGAGC
>JAZBPM010000178.1:0-2803 GCA_036351615.1 Desulfofustis sp. | reverse complement strand
GTTGACAGTGAGACTGATCCCGTCGACCGCCACCGAACCCTTCTCGATTATATACCGATCGACCTCCCGGGGCACTGAAAAACTCAGGATAGTAAAGTCTCCCTGGTGCTGCAGCGATGCCAGCCGGCCGACGCAGTCGACGTGCCCTGAGACAAGGTGCCCGCCGAGACGGTCTGTCAGACGCAGAGCTCGCTCGAGATTGACTTGTCGGCCGACTGCCAGTTCACCAAGCGTGGTTCGGGCCAGGCTCTCCGGTGAAACATCGGCTGTAAACCGCCGGTTGCCGATCCGATAGGCGGTCAGACAAACCCCGTTGACGGCAACCGATTCCCCTTCTTCGGGATCGGAGAAGACAAAGCTCGTTTCGATCTCACAGGACTGACCACCGCCGGCCGGCCGACGGGAGATGATCGTCCCGGTCCCCTGGATGATCCCGGTAAACATCTGCTAATCTGCTTCCCCGGCCAGTTCCGTCGCTCGCTTGCGCAGACTGTCGGCGATACTCTGGTGCTTGAAATTGGCATGTATCGATGCCGCGGTACGCAACGCGTCCGCAGCCTTGCCGGGCTCTTCGGCAAGAACGTAAATGTCAGCCATCATTTCGAGAACCTCGACAGAACCCTTCGGGTTGTTGTTACGCTGATAATTGTCCAACAGCTCGAGGCAGCGTTCAAGGGCGACGTGATACTCCCCAAGCCCCTTGTGGGCCTCGATCAGGCACCGGGACAGGGACAGTAGGCTCACCGCATCATCGAGTTCTTCGCAGATACTCCAGGCCCGCTGATAATGCACGAGAGCGGCAGAATAGTCATGCCGGAGGAGACAGGCGTGGCCGAGCTGATTGGCTGCGTTGGCGACGCCGACGCGATCTCCGTCCTGTTCGAAGCCACGCAGCGCGTTATGCAGGGATACCGCGGCCAGGGCCGCCTCGCCACGTTCAACGTAGCCACGACCCTCTTCAAAATCGATTTGGGCCTGACTTTTTTGACTATCCTGCTCCGAATCCGGCCCGGTGGCCGGAGAGATAGCTGTAATCGGCTGAACCGGTGTACTCATGACGCACCTTCTTTTTTCTGTTGAATAGTGTTGAGCGCCGCGGCAGCCTGCTCGGCCACCGTCGTTCGCTGCGGGTTGCCGTCCTGCCAGATAACCAGCTCGGCGTGATCCTCATGCAAACCGAGCAGTTGAACAGTCGCCTCGGTCGCACCCAGGCGACCGAGCAATCGGGCCGCCTGGCCCCGCACTTCGGCCTGCTCGTGACCCAGCAGCGGAAACAAACCATAGTAAGGTGTTTTCTTGACCAGATCGGGGCGTTTTGCGGCAATCTCCGCAAGTGCCCAGATAGCCTGACTCCGGGTCGAGTCATTGCCGACAAAACCTGGAATATACTGGGTAAAGGCACCAAAGATATCGGGCCGGCCGGAAATCACGGCGCCAACGGTCTCGATCATCCCCCATGGTGTCGCCGCCGAGTCGAAACCGGCCGATAGCAGACGGTGCAGCAACTCGGAGACCTGTCCCGGGTCTCTGGTGGCAACTCGGGAACAGACCCGTCCGATTAACTGCGCAATCCGCCAGCGTTGCTCACTATCCGGATCATAGAGCAACCGCTGCAGCAGGCGGAGCGCCTTGCGGTCATCGAGGCAGAGCGCGACCATCCCGTCTTCGTCCCCGGCCTCGGTCAATTGCCTCACCATTTTTTTATCGGCCCGGCGGCGCGGTCCCTGCTGCCGGGGGGCAGGTTCCGGGTTGGGCGGGACAAAACCGCTGGCGGCCGAAGCGGTACGCCCTTTGCTCTCTTCTCTTTGTTTCAGCCGTTCGGCCAGTTCGGATAGTTCGCGATGCAGGCGAACGAAGTAGAGCACACCGCGCACCGATCGACCATTCATGGTGCCGGTGTCGATGACCTGATGGGTCTGTTCGTCATACTTTTCGATACGGCCGGTCAGGTAATCGTCTTCAGGCAGCAGTTCCCAGGCCAGATCACTATTGTCGCCGCAGGCATGCACGAGCGTCTCGACGATTGCCGCACCGACATTATGGCCGGTGGGATCGCACGAATAGACCGCCCCGCAAGCACACCGGCCAGCGGTGAATTCGGTCATTTTCCTGTTCGGCAAGTCAGCCGGCGGCTCGATCGCCTGACCGCAGAAGGGGCACCACGGCGACCTGCCTGCTGTTTTACTGCTCATCGGTTCTCTCTTGAAAATTCGGCAAGATTCCGATCATGCCAGTTTCTGCTCAAGACTGGCGATAAAATTCGGATCTACCGAATAGCCGAGTTCCCGTGCTTTTTCCATATGTTTTCGGGCCTCGCTGTAACGTTCACTGAAATAGAGGGCGACGGCCAGATTGTTATGGGCAAGCGGCGAATCGCCATCGAGCTCGAGCCCTTTTCGTGCCGCCGCCAGGGCCCGGTCGTCCTCTCATTTCATGGTCAGCACGGACGTCAGGTTCATCCAGACCGTGGCCAAGGTGGCATCGATGGCGAGCGCCTTCTCGTAGCGCTCGATGGCGGTATCGAGATCGTTGTTCTGCTGGGCGATCAGGCCGAGATTTGCGTAGGCCTGGGCGGCCTTGGGATTGACACTGACAGCCTTTTGATTGAGCTCCTCTGCTTTCCCGAGCTCACCCTGGCCGAAATAAATGGCGCCAAGGTTGATCATCGACTCGACGGACTGCGGGTCAAGTTGGATGGCCTTTTCCAGACAGCCTATGGCTTCCTCGATGCGACCTGATTTCATATAGACAAGACCGAGATGGTGCTGCGCTATCACGTTTTCGGGAAACTCGGCGACCGTCT
>JAZBPM010000177.1:0-2164 GCA_036351615.1 Desulfofustis sp. | reverse complement strand
CTCCGGGATCAATACCGCCCCAACAGAGGCGGTATCGGACACGGATGAACCGGAAATGCCGCCAAAGACCATACTGGCAATCACGTTGACCAGGCCAAGTCCTCCCCGCAGCCGACCGACAAACATGAGGCTGAAATCAATCAGGCGGGTCGTAATACCGCCGGAGTTCATCAACAGTCCCATGAACACGAATAGGGGCATGGCGATCATCGCATACGAGTTCATTCCGGCAAAAAATCTGGCCGGCAGGACCGACAACAATTCGGGATGAACCATCCAGAAATAGGCCAGCCCTGATAACCCCAGAGAATAGGCAATCGGCACGCCTAGAAGCAGAAAACACAGGAGACTGCCAAGAAGGATCAGCACCGTTCATCTCCCTGCAGCTCTTCCCCCCACAGGGCGAGCACCGTATTAACCAAGCAGTACAGGATGACCAGAGCGCAACCGATCGGGATGCTTACCTGAAACATCCACTCGGGAAGCCGCAAAACGGGTGACTCATTGGAACCCACCGAGCCGATCCACCTGATGCTATAATAGATCATGACCCCGTTCAGAAAAGCGATCAGCAGATGGACGATACCGTCCACCACACGGCGCGCTGTAACCGGCAGCAGGTCGACAACAAAACTGATGTTAATATGTTGTCGCCTGCGCACCGCGGCAGCGGCACCGATCGCGGTCGTATAGATAAAGAGAGCCTCCATGGTTTCGCCGCCGCCAAGGACCGAGGCATTGAAGGCGTAGCGAAGGATCACCTGCAAAATGGTTATCAGCACGATCATCGCAAAGAACGACGCGATCATCACGTCAAGTCCCACAGTCAACCAATCAGCAGTCCGCCTCAGACGATCCATGCTTCACCTTGAAAGACGATATCCGCCATAAAACGGCATTGCTTGGCGAGCCAACATTGTAGGAAAATGGAGCGGCAGACGATAACCCGGGCATGCCGCACATGATCTCCCGTCCACCAGAGACATCGCAGAAACAGGTGCGGCAAGATCCGGCATTATTGACTTTTGGCCGCTTTTTTTGCGGCTTCGATATCATCCCGGGAAAAATAGCCGTCATCAACATACTGCTGCCAGACGGGCTGCACGGCTGCGGCAAACGTTGCCGTCACCTCAGGGGTCAGCGTGTTTGTCTCCAACTCGGATTGCAGCAGGTTGAAATAATTGTTCTCCGAATTGAGCCAGACCGTATCGCTATAGATCATAGCCGCTTTGGCGGCAGCGTTGAAAATCTGCTTGAGATCATCGGGAAGCCCCTGATACCAATCGGGATTGACGTAGAACGGATCAGGGTGAATCTGCCAGTTGACGACTGACAGATACTTCTGTGCTTCATAAAATTTCATGTCAGCGGTATTGGAAAACGGGTTTTCCTGGCCGTCAACCACCCCCGATTTCAAGGCCATATAGGTCTCTGTATAGGCCACCATCTGTGGATTTGCCCCGAGCGTCTTAAAGGTCTTGATGGTCATATCAATCGGCGGCGTTCGCATCTTGAGCCCTTTGAGATCCTCCGGTTTTTCGATAGGCCTGACATTGTTGGTGATATTTCTAAATCCTCCGGCAACCCCGCAGGCAGGAATGTAGAAACCGTTTTCTCCGGCAGCCTTGTTGATCTTTTCGCCGAATTCACCGCGCATCAGCTTGAGCACCTGATCGGTATTGTCAAACATGAATGGCAGGGTATAAAGCAGGTACATTTTATTGGCCCGTTCAAACAGACCTCCCCGGCAGCCCTGCAGATTGCCCGTTTTGACCATATCGAGAACCTCGGCTTCTTTGCCGAGCACACCGGCCGTATAGAGCTCGACCTTTATCCTGCCGCCGGAAGCCTCTTCCAGTAAGTCTTTGAAATAATACATGGACACAGACCGGGGGTGGGTGTCCGACTGAGAATTGGAATACTTGAACACATACTCTTGCGCCGCAATCGCCTGCCCGGCAGGCATCACAAACAGCATCCCCAACAAAATACCAAGCCCTCCTGCCATCCATTTCTTCATGCCGAGTTCTCCTCTTTGTTTAGGCTTTTCCAAAAACGGTACGTACGACTGCCGCCTGACGATGTTCTTGCTCACTACATGGTCTCGTTACTATGTACTGCCGCTCCGACAGATTCTCCATATATGGATACTATTCCTGTATAT
>JAZBPM010000176.1:0-2864 GCA_036351615.1 Desulfofustis sp. | reverse complement strand
GGTCCCCCGGCACGACCGGCGCCTTTTCGAGTTGTGTTGGGGTCATATGAAAATCGGTGGGACTGGTTTTAACCTGTCCCCCGCTAACTTTCAAAACCAACCGGCTATTCCGACCACGGCGCCGGTTTTCATCGTTCGTTGTGACGTCCCGTCATGGGGGTTATTAAAATAATTCACGGACGGATTCAATCGTTTTCGGTGTTTGTTCGGCAGGTAGTGATAATTCACGGATCTGGAACCGCCGCAACCGTTCTTCGTAGAACAAGCCGGCGGGACCAACGGTGTGGGGAGCGTAGGGGCGCAGCAGACGGCTTTCCTGTCGCGGGCTGAGATTGTCGAAGCGGACCGTTTCGTCGCTATCGATCCAGGACACCCGCAGGTCGAGGATCGGCCGGGCCGGAGAGATCCGGCCGTCTTCGTCCCTGGCGAAAAGGGGTTCTTCCCAACGTCGCTCCAGATACCCCTTGAGCCAGATGCCGGGCAGGGCTTCGCCGGTGAACTTGTCGGTCATAACCGGGTCCAACCAGGCGCCGTCAAAATCGATATGACTCTCGATGATCGTTTTGACTTCGGCGCTGCCGTCGACGCTGAGACGGAAAAAATCATAAAAATCGTTATGATCGATGCGCAGCAGGTGTGTCGTTCCGTCGTTGAACGTCCAGCGGGCATGGCAGGCAAGGCACACGGCCGTATCCCGGTAGGCTTCGTGGGCCGGGTGACGCAGTTGGGGGACCGGGAAGCTGCGAGCGGTCGCAGCAGAAATGAAGACCGGACCATCGGCGGTAGCGGTAATGCCGGCCGGTGGAGACGTCTCTTGTCGTTGCCTGTCGTGACAAGCCGAGCACGTCGGCCCGGCTGCCACTCCCATGACCTGGTCCTGGCCGTGACAATCGATACAGACCATGCCGGCCTGCCGGTGGGCGTCCGCTGCCAGTTGATGGAACTCAACGCCGTAGGGAGGCACGATATCATCGGCCGCCAGGTAGGGAGTCCGATATTCGCGATTAAAATCGTGTTCGTAACGGCCGTAATAATCAAAACCGACATGGTTGCCGTAATGACAGGACAGACAAGCGTCGTCGGCGGGGTACCGGCGGAAAAGATGCCGGTCCCCTTCGGCCTGATGCGGTGCTAGGTGACAGGCGGCACAGCCGAGTCCTCGGTCGATCGCCGGAAACGTATCGCCGCGCGTGTAGACGTGGCAGCGCAGGCAGCGTCGACGCAGCAGATCATCGACCAGTTCCATCTCGCTGCCCGGTTGTGCCGCGGCGGCAATCTGCAGGGCCGACTCAGGAGAGGACGGGGAGCCAAACGCCGCGCGGACTGCTGAGATGTGACCGATCAGCGTATAGTGGCCATTGGCGGCGACCATCTCGACCTGCTCCCGGTGACAACTACCGCACGCCTGACCGGCCTGGTCGGGATGGGCCGGAGCCGCCACCAGGTTAAGGTGTGCCTCCTCTATCTCTGACGCCTCGCCATTGCCGCCATGACAGGAGGTACAATCGAGCCGGTGATGTCCGTCCAAGTCCAGATTGTGGCAGGAGAGACATCCGGCGAAGGCGGAGACCGTGTCGGCCTCTTTCTGCTGTTCTGGTTCTTCCGAACAGCCGGATAGCAGAAGTACTATGGAGACAGCCAACGCAAAAAAGAGCGATGTCGGCCGCCTGCACCGCAACAACGATCCGTTCTTTTCAAATACTGTTTCCATCATGCCAGAAGGTGCTGTTCAAGTTCCAGGTATCCACCGGTAAAGCTGATGCAGTCGCGGTAGAAAGCGGCGGAGTCGTGTATTCGTGCTGCGTCTTCGAGTAGTTTGACAAACGGAACGAGAAAGTCGGTGACCAGAAGTGTCTGAGCTGATCTTGTGTCGAAACCGTCTTTTTCGTCCCGAATCAGGGTTGCCAGAAAATCCAGGAGCACTACCAGCGTATCCTCCCCATCGTCTGTCGGTGCATAGGTTCTGCCTCCCGTGTCAGCGAGAAATGCCCTCACCTCAGACCGGGTATCATGGTAAATGATCCCATCGAGGTAGGCGGACGCTGCCAGGCTGAGCGCTCCATTACGGTAATTGTCGCTGAATAAGCGAGTAAACTCGTGTCGCAGATCCTGCAGGCGATCGATAGAGAGATGGTGTTTGATGAGTTGCACTGCCTTATCGATGCGGGGACTGATACTGGTGTCCGCCAGTGCGTAAAACATCCCGCGCCAGCGACTTAACCGTTCGGCATCCGGTGGCTCTGCGAAAAAAGACTTGTTCAGGTCGATGAACCGCAACCGAACCCTGATGATGTCCTTGTCCTTCCAGCTATGGTATGCTTCTGTCAAAAACAACCCCTTTTCCTAAAATCTTCAGGCCAGGTGTTTTTGCCGGTTACTGCCTCAGTCATTTGATGAAGCAGCGAAACGTGATATCGAGAGCCCCGGCGGGGACAATCCCGGATACAAAACGCGATCCATTGTAGCAGATCGGGGAGCAAGATTCACCGTCCATCGTCCATTGAAACCGGTGACGTCCAGGGATTGATATTGAATTTTAGTTTTGATCCTGCTATAAACACCGTCAATCAAACGCCACCGTAGCTCAGTTGGTAGAGCAGTTGATTCGTAATCATCAGGTCAGCGGTTCGACTCCGCTCGGTGGCTCCAGAAAGATTAAGGGCTTACAGCTTCGGTTGTAAGCCCTTTTTTCGTGAGTTGTACTAACTTTGTTACACACTAGATTCTAGCGGGTGCTTTCTCGATTCCTATAGGGCAGGGGAATAGCTGCCAGCAATCACAATGTGATAATGCGGCCGTTGCAGCTTCCGCGAAGACTCATTGAGCTCAGCGACAGGAGAGGGGGCAACAAAATCATTTGCAAG
>JAZBPM010000175.1:0-10801 GCA_036351615.1 Desulfofustis sp. | reverse complement strand
TCCCAACCGGCCGGTTCGAGTTGGCCGCCCTTGACTCGTCTGATCAGTGGCGTGGTCAACCGCTGACTGCTGTTGATGAATTCATAGCCGAACCGTCCCTTGACACAGAGCCAGCCGCGGTTGTGATTGTCGCTGCGCGACGTGATCCGGGTCACCTGCCGGCCATGGGTATGCACGGTGATGTTGCAGCCGCAGCCGCAATAACCGCAGGTCGTTTCCGTCTGCCGCACTCCCTCGTGGCGGGGCCGGCCGATCCAGAGCTTTGCGGACAGGGCGCCGGTCGGGCAAACCGCAATACATTGTCCGCAGAACTCGCAGTCCAGATCGCGCTGAAACGGCGGGCAGATGGACGCATTGAAGCCGCGGTCGGCAAAACCGATGGCGCCGACCCCCTGGATCTCGTCGCAAACCTGGACACAAAGGCCGCACAGCACGCATTTGTTCTGCTCGCGTAGCACGAACGGGTTGTTGTCGATCCGATCGTGATCGCGCCGCTCCCCCTGGTAGCGATCGCCGCGGACACCGTAACTATAGGCGAGTTCCTGCAGGGTGCAGTCACCGGCGCGGATGCACAGCATGCAGTCATTGGGATGATCGGAAAGGAGGAGTTCGACGATGCTTTTGCGCAGCCGGTGCAACCGCTCGCTGGCGGTCACGACAACCATGCCGTCGGTCGCCGGGGTGGTGCAGGACGGGACCGGTTTGGCAAACCCGCTGATCTCGACCAGACAGAGCCGGCAACCGCCGTTCGGTTTGAGCCGGGGATCGAAACAGAGGGTGGGAATATCGATCTGCTCCCGCCGGGCCGCCTCGAGAACCGTGGTGCCGGCGGCGGTTTCGACGTCCCGGCCGTCTATGCTCAGGCGAATGACCATGGCTACTCCTTCAACACCGCATGAAAGCGACAGGCATCGAAACAGGCGCCGCAACGGATACAGGCCGCCTGGTCGATGACGTGGGGCTCTTTCTTCTCACCGGTAATGGCCGCTGCCGGGCAGGCGCGCCGACACAGACCGCAGCCGACACAAGCGGCCGGCCGGATAAAGAAGGTCAGCAGTGCATTGCAGACCCCGGCCGGACAACTCTTCTGCTCGATATGGGCCTCGTACTCGTGACGGAAATAGGCGATGGTGCTCAGCACCGGCGTCGGCGCCGACGTGCCGAGACCACAGAGGCTGGTGTCCCGCACATCCTCTGCCAGGGTCTGCAGCAATTCGATATCGCCTTGTTTCCCTTCACCTTCGGTGATCCGGGTCAGGATCTCGAGCAAGCGCTTGGTGCCGATCCGGCAGGGTACGCATTTGCCGCAGGACTCTTCCTGGGTGAAGCTGAGAAAGTATTTGGCGACATTGACCATGCAGTCGGTTTCGTCGAGCACGACCATACCGCCGGACCCCATCATCGACCCGACCGACCGCAACCCCTCGTAATCCACCGGCACATCGATATGCTGCTGCGGGATGCAGCCGCCGGAAGGGCCGCCGGTCTGCACCGCCTTGAACAGACGATCTCCCTCTATGCCGCCGCCGATATCGTAGATGATGGTCTTGAGCGCCATGCCCATCGGGATTTCTATCAACCCGGTATTTCGAATCTTGCCGGTCAGCGCGATGACCTTGGTGCCGGGGCTCTGCTCGGATCCGATCGCGGCAAACCAGTCGGCGCCCCGGTTGATGATCGGCGGGATCGTTGCCAAGGTTTCGACGTTGTTGATAATCGTCGGCTTGCCCCACAAGCCCTTATTGGCCGGAAACGGTGGTTTTGCCCGCGGCATGCCCCGCTCTCCTTCAATCGAAGCGATCAAGGCCGTTTCCTCGCCGCAGACGAAAGCACCGGCCCCGAGCTTGATTGCCACGGAAAAGGAAAAGTCGGAGCCGAACAGATTACCGCCGAGATAGCCACGCTCGGTGGCCTGGTCGATGGCCGTCCGCAGCCGCTCCACCGCCAACGGATACTCGGCCCGAATGTAGATATATCCGGTGTCGGCCCCGATAGCATAGGCGCCGATGATCATGCCCTCCAACACCGCGTGCGGATTACCCTCGATGATCGACCGATCCATAAAGGCGCCGGGATCACCCTCGTCACCATTGCAGATGAGATAGCGCCGGTCGGCGTCGGTTGCGGCACAGATGTTCCACTTCCGGCCGGTGGCAAACCCGCCACCGCCCCTGCCGCGCAACCCGGACCGGGTAACAACATCGATCACCGCCGCCGGACTCATCGCCGTCAGCGCCGTCCGGGCGGCCCGGTAGCCATCCACGCGCAGATAATCGTCAATGGATTCCGGATCGATCCGGCCGAGCTGGGCCAATACGATCTTTTCCTGTTTCTCGTGAAAGCCGTGATAATCCTTGCCGACCAACCATTTCTCAACCGGCTTGCCGCCCTGGATATGCTCTTGCACCAGGTGCGGTACCATCTCCCCGGTAATGTACTGATAGGTTGAAACGACGCCGTCCACGGTGATATCGACCAGTACGTCCCTGGCGCAAAACCCGCGACAGCCCACCTGGTGCAGCCGGCAGTTCCGCTTCACCTCGGCGCCGTGCAGACCGGCCGCATCGAGCTCGCGACGAAAGGCCTTCATCACCTCTCTGCCGCCGGCGGCAATGCCCCCGGTCCCGAGACAGACGTGAATGGTTATCTCACTCATTCTGACCAGCCTTCTGGTACTGTTTGACAACCCTGGCCATGGCCTCGGGGTGCTGCTTGGCGAGGACCTGCTCATCGACGATGACCACCGGGGCGATACTGCAGGCGCCGACACAATTCACCTGTTCCACGGTAAAACGCATATCTCTGGTCGTTCGGCTGCCATCGGCAAGCTGTAGATCGCGGCGAAGCCGATCGACGATGCGGGCCGCCCCCTTGACGTGGCAGACCGTTCCGGAACAGACGGTGATGATATGTTTACCGCGCGGCGCCAGATGAAATTGTGTGTAAAAGGTGACGACGCCGTAGAACTTGGCCGCTGGAATCCCGGCCCGCCGGGCGAGCCAATCGACGCAATCCTCCCGGATATACCCGAATTCGGACTGCAACCGCTGCAGCGCGGCAATGATGCTCTCCCCAGCACCAATGGTTTGCTGGTAGATGGCCGCCAACCTCTCTTTGTCTCCAGCATCCATAAACAGTTTCCCCAAGCTGTCGCCGATAGCGCACGGTTCTTTACGAAACATTATACCACTATGTATCACCTTACCATCGATACGACTTTGTGTCACTCTTTCCGGCCTATTCCACAACTCCTTCTTTGTGGTACCCAAGGCGATTCGAATTTACGCACAATTTCAATTGACTACTACAAAATGGGCTATCAGAAACACCCATGTAACCTGCCGGAAATACAGCTTCACTCGTTGAACACGGCGACCATTTCCACCGTTTCAACTATTGATAAAGACCGAGATATGGGCTAGTGTGCAGAAGTTATCAGCGAATCGATCGAAAATCGGTTTGAGCGGACAGGCTGTCCTAACACAATGATGCACTTGCAAATTCTCTGTTTATGGCGGCCCTGCACCCGAAATTACTGGGCTTGGAAGGAATCGACATGACCGAAGCACTCGTGCGAATTGAGGGAAAGACCAAGCGTTCCATCCTGGACGAGGTCAAGCACCTGCTCCCCGACGGCAATCTCAGCCTCTGCCTCACCTGCGGCCTCTGCGCCTCCGGCTGCCCGGCCACCGGCCTGGACGGCATGGACCCACGGAAATTCCTGCGCATGCTGGTCCTCGGCATGGATGATGAAATCCGCGCCTCCAACTGGCCGTGGATGTGTACCATGTGCCAGCGCTGTGTCTATGTCTGTCCGATGAAAATCGACATTCCCCAACTGATCTTCAACATCCGGGCGGCGCGCCCCCGCGACGAACGCCCGAAGGGCATCCGCGGCTCCTGCGACATGGCCGTTGCCAGCGAAACGCTGAGCGCCATGGGCACCCCTGTCGAAGACTTTAAGTTCGTCGTCAACGATGTACTCGAGGAGTATCGGGAAGCACAGCCCGAATTTGCCGAGATGGAGGCACCTATCGATAAGGAGGGCGCCGAGTTTTTCATCAATCAGAACTCCCGGGAGCCGATGACCGAGCCCGACGAGATGGTGCCGCTCTGGAAGATCCTGCACCTCGCCGGTGTCGACTGGACCTACAGCAGCAAGGCCTGGGCGGCCGAAAACTACTGCCTGTTTTTGGCCGACAATGAAAACTGGGAACGCATCGTGCGGGCCAAGGCGGAAGCGGCCGATAAGCTCAGGGTCAAGACCTACCTCAACACCGAGTGAGGCCACGTAACCTTCGCAGTCCGGGCCGGACTGAAAAAATTCAACATCGAGCACAATTTCGAGACAAAAAACATTTACGAATACTATGCCAAATGGATCCGGGAAGGTCGGCTGAAACCCAATGCGGACTGGAATAAAGAACTGGGCATTAAATTCACCGTCCAGGACCCCTGCCAGATCGTGCGCAAGAGTTTTGGCGACAAGATCGCCGATGATTTCCGCTACGCCATCGCCGCAGCGGTCGGCGAGGAAAATCTCGTTGAAATGTGGCCGAACAAATCCAACAATTATTGTTGCGGTGGCGGCGGCGGCTTTTTGCAGTCAGGATTCAAGGACCAGCGACTGGCGTACGGCAAGATCAAGGACGACCAGATCAGGGCCACCGGCGCACCGTATTGCATTGCCGGTTGCCATAACTGCCACAGCCAGATCCATGAACTCTCCCACCATTTCGGCGGGAACTACCAGGTGGTGCATTTCTGGACCATCCTGGCGCTGTCCCTCGGCATCCTTGGTCCCAACGAACGGACCTATCTGGGCGACGACCTCCGGGAGGTCAACGTCTTTCATCCGGAAACCGCACTCTATTGACCTGATGCGGCAGGCCGGCGGCAAAATGCTCTCCGTACAGCACCGCGGCGTTTTTCCCGTCATGGTGCGGCGGATCGATTATTGCGGCGGCGCCCCCGTCAGACAAGATCAACAGCCTCAGGTTTGACTATGCAGCTTACCAAACAGCAGATCGACTATTGCATGGAATGCGGGGTATGCACCGGCAGCTGTCCCATCAGCTATGAACGGCCGGGCTTCTCGCCACGCCAGATGATCAAACGGACCCTGGTCGAGCCCGACGGTTCCATCCTCCACTCCAGCGATCTCTGGGCCTGCCTGAGTTGTTCGCGCTGCAGCGACCGCTGTCCGGTCGGCATCGATTTCCCCGAGTTCATCCGCTCCTACCGGCACCAGGCGCGGGCTGCAGAGAACGGTCCCCGACTCAGTCACCACGGTATTTTCCAGACCATTGCCACTATCCAGGCGGCCGGGCTGCAACAGAGCCGTACCGGCTGGGCCGCCTCGGCCGGCACGATCCGCGACCGGGGCGACTATTTCTACTTTGTCGGCTGCGCCCCGTTTCACAACACGGTTTTTCGTTACCTCGACCTGCAGATGATCGATACCGCCGCTTCTATTCTGACTCTGCTCAACAAGGTCGGCATCGAGCCGGTGGTGAGCAACGACGAGCGCTGCTGCGGACACGACGCCTATTGGAGCGGCAATGAGGAACTCTTTGCTAAGCTGGCCCGTAAAAATGTCGAGACCATCGTCCGCTCCGGGGCGAAAACGGTGATCTTCGGCTGTCCGGAAGGCTATGCCACGTTTCGCGAACACTATCCGACCATCGTCGGTGAACTGCCCTTTGGTATCGTCCATATCACCGAATTCCTGCTCGACCGGCTCAAGGACGCCAACCTGTCCTTCACCGCAGCGGACGGCGAGCGCATTACCTATCACGACCCGTGCCGGCTCGGTCGCCGGATGGGTATGTACGAACAGCCGCGCAGCCTGCTGTCCCTGGTGCCGGGCTGTGACTTCACGGAAATGGAAAACAACAGGGAAAACGCGGTTTGCTGCGGCACCACTGCCTGGATGGAATGTTCGTCCTGCTCGAAGACCATGCAGGTCAATCGGCTGCTGGAGGCCACGCAGGTCGGCGCCACAACGATGATCACCGCCTGTCCGAAGTGCCAGATTCACTTGACCTGCGCCAAGTCGGGCACCGATATCGACGTACAGGTCACCGATCTCTATCGGTATCTGGCGGATCGGCTGTAAATGACCGCAACGAGAGGCGGCAACCACTTTATTCTTGTCAACCGGAGTGATTCGATGAAAGCACAACAATCGTCATCCGTTCAGGGCTCGGTCATGGTCGTCGGCAGCGGCATTGCCGGCATGCAGGCTGCGCTCGACCTCGCCGATTCGGGTTTTTACGTCTACCTGGTGAAAAAGTCTTCGTCCATCGGCGGGGTCATGGCCCAGTTGGACAAGACCTTTCCGACCAATGACTGTGCGATGTGAGTCATCTCACCGAAACTGGTCGAGGTCGGCCGGCACCTGAACATTGAGCTGAAAACATTGTGCGAAGTCCAATCCGTCGGCGGCAGCGCCGGCAACTTCACGGTTGAACTGCTGCAGCACCCCCGCTTCGTCGATATGGACAAGTGCATCGCCTGCGGGGCCTGCGCGGAAAAATGCCCGAAAAAAGTGACCGACGCCTTCAACGCCGGTCTGGCCAAACGCAAGGCCATCTATGTTGAATACCCACAGGCCGTACCGTTGAAATACGCCATCGACCAGGAACACTGCCTCTATTTCACGAAAAACGGCAAATGCGGTTTTTGCAAGAAGGTCTGTCCCGCCGACGCGGTGGACTTCGACCAGCAGGAAGAGACGATCACCCTGCAGGTCGGCTCGGTCATCGTCGCCCCGGGCTTCACCACCTTCGACCCGACCGGTCTCGACACCTACCAGTACGGCCGCTACCCCAACGTAGTCACCTCCATGGAAATGGAGCGGCTGCTCAGCGCCACCGGCCCGTTCCAAGGGCACCTGATCCGCCCGTCGGACCATCGGGAACCGAAAAAGATCGCCTGGCTGCAGTGCATCGGCTCGCGCGACATCAACAAGTGCGGCCACGGCTATTGCTCGTCGGTCTGCTGCATGTATGCGGTCAAGGAAGCGGTGATCGCCAAGGAGCACGCCGGAGACGCGCTCGACACCGCCATCTTCTTCATGGACATGCGCACCTACGGCAAGGAGTTCGAGAGTTATTACGAGCGGGCGAAAAACGAGAAAGGGGTCCGCTTCATCCGCTCGCGGGTCCACTCCATTATCGAAGATCCGGCAACCGGCGACCTGTCGATGCGCTATGTCGATGAGTCGGGAACGGTGCTCGAGGAGACCTTCGACCTGGTCGTACTCTCCGTCGGTATGGAGACCTCACCGGAACTGGTCGATCTGGCCGGCCGGCTCGATATCGAACTCAATGACGACCGCTTTGCCAAAACCGGCGCCTTTACCCCGGTGACCACCTCGCGGGACGGGATTTACGTCTGCGGTGCCTTCCAGGAACCAAAAGACATCCCCTACTCGGTGATGGAGGCGAGCGCCGCCGCCTGCGGCGCGGAAGCGACGCTGGCAGGATCCCGCGGAGCGCTGACCAAAGCCAAGACCTACCCGGCGGAACAGGACCAGACCGCCGCGGAGCCGCGCATCGGCGTCTTTGTTTGCAATTGCGGCACCAACATCGGCGGCATCGTCGATGTCCCCGGCGTGGCCGAGATGGCACGGACCCTGCCCGGCGTCACCTACGTCGAAGAGAACCTGTTTACCTGCAGCCAGGACAGCCAGGACCGGATTCGCGACACCATCAAGAAAGAGGGGCTTAATCGGGTCGTCGTCGCCGCCTGCACGCCGCGCACCCATGAAGAACTTTTCCAGGAAACGCTCCGGGATGCCGGCCTCAACAAATATCTGTTCGAGATGGCCAATATCCGTAACCAGTGTTCCTGGGTCCACTCCAACGAAAAAGACGCGGCCACCGACAAGGCCAAGGGCCTGGTGCGCATGGCCGTGGCCAGGGCCCGCCTGATCGACGCGCTGCCGCAGCCGACCCTTCCGGTAACCAAGGGTGCCCTGGTGATCGGCGGCGGTATCGCCGGCATGACCGCCGCCCTTGGTCTGGCCGGACAAGGCTTTCCCGTTCACCTGGTTGAAAAAGGCGAATCCCTTGGCGGCACCGCCCGCCACCTGATCGCTACCTGGGAAGGCGAATCGGTAGCCGACAACCTGACGACAATAATCGATGCGGTCCAGAACCACCCGCTCATCGATGTCCATCTCAATGGTGAAGTCAGTCATTCCAAAGGTTTTATCGGTAATTTCGAGACCACCATCACTGTCGGGAGCACGGCCGTTGACGTACGACACGGCGCCGTGATCGTCGCCACCGGCGCCCGGGAATACGTCCCGACGGAATACCGCTACGGCACCGACGAGCGGGTCCTGACCCACCTGGATTTCGACCGGGCCCTGACCACCGGTGACGAGCGGATCGACCAAGCCGAGGCGGTCGCGTTCATCCAGTGCGTCGGCTCGCGGGAGCCGGAGCGGCCGTACTGCTCCAAGGTCTGCTGCACCCACACCATCAAGGCGGCGCTGGCCTGCAAGAAACGCAACCCGGAGATGAACGTCTTCGTGCTCTACCGCGACATCCGCACCTATGGCCGACGGGAAGTCCTCTACAAGCAGGCCCGCGAACAGGGCGTCATCTTCATCCGCTACGACCGGGAGAACAAGCCGCGGGTACGCAGTGCGGCCCACGGCCTGCTGGTGACGACTCGGGACCACATCCTCGATATCGACATCGAGCTGCGCGTCGACCTGCTCGTGCTGGCGGCTGCCATCGTCCCGACGGAAAACGAAGCGCTGGCCCAGATGTTCAAGCTGGGCCGCAACAGCGACCACTTTTTCAACGAGGCCCACGCCAAACTGCGTCCGGTGGAATTCGCCACCGCCGGCATCTTTTTGGCCGGCATGGCCCATTATCCGAAGCCGATCGAGGAGAGCATCACCCAAGCCGCAGCAGCCGCCTCCCGGGCCGCGGTGACCCTGTCCCAGGACAGCATCACCGTCGAGGGGGTGGTCTCCCAAGTGCAGCAGTTCATGTGCCGGGGCTGCGGCGAGTGCGAACGGGCCTGCCCGTTCAACGCCATTGGTGTTGAAACGGGGAGCGACGGCAGCAAGATAGCGGTCGTCAAGGAGGCGCTGTGCAAGGGCTGCGGCATGTGTGCGGTAGCCTGCCCGACCGGCGCGGCAAGCGTTCGCCACTACCACGACGAAGAGGTGTTGACCATGGTGGAGACCGCCTTTCAGTAGTATCTGCTGACTCGCGCCGCCCCGTTAACCGGAAACCGATAAGGAAACGCCCATGTCCGAAGAATTCAATCCCAAGATCATCGCTTTCGCCTGCAACTGGTGCGCCTATTCAGCCGCCGACCTCGCCGGCGTCAGCAGGTTTCAGTACCCGCCCAACCTGCGCATCATCCGGGTCATGTGTTCCGGGCGCATCAACCCGAACTTTCTGCTCAAGGGCTTTGAGAACGGGGCTGACGGGGTACTCGTCGCCGGCTGACACATCGGCGACTGCCATTACCTGGATGGTAATGTCAAAGCAGAGAAGGTCTTTCAGGCGGCCAAAGAGCTGTGCGAGACGCTCGGGATCGAGGCGGGCCGACTCCGCCTGGAATGGATTTCGTCGGCGGAAGGTACCAAGTTTGCCGAAGTGGCCGCTGACTTTACGCAGCAGATCAAATCGCTGGGCCCGCTGCGGCTTACCGCTGCGGCCTGAACACGGCGTTGTAACAACCTGAACGGAGGTTGATAGTGAACAAGGACATGCTAGTTATCGGCGGCGGTATCGCCGGCATCCAGTCGTCGCTGGATCTGGCCGAGATGGGCTTCACGGTCCACCTGGTCGAGCGGCTGCCGAGTATCGGCGGCAAGATGGCCCAACTCGACAAGACCTTTCCGACCAACGATTGCGCTATCTGAATCCTGTCGCCGAAGATGCTGGATGTCGGTCGACATCCCAAAATCGAGTTGCTGGCCTACAGTGAAGTCGAGTCGGTCGAAGGCAGCGCCGGCTGCTTTACCGTGGCGGTGCGGAAAAAAGCGCGCTATGTCGATCCCGCCAAGTGCACCGGTTGCGGGGCCTGTACCGAGGTGTGCCCGACGATCGTACCCGATCTCTACAACGAGAATCACGGCAACCGCAAGGCGATCTACAGCTGGTTCGCCCAGGGCATTCCGTCGACCCATACCATCGACACCGACTATTGCCGGGTCTTCCAGGGGAAAAAATGCGGGGCCTGCCAGAAGAAATGTGAAGCCGGCGCCGTCGACTTCGAGCAGCAGGACGAGGTGCTTCACCTGGAGGTCGGGGCCATCATCGCCGCCAACGGCTACCGGGTCTTCGACCCGAGCCGGATTCCGGAGTACCGCTATCGCGATCTGCCCAACGTGGTTACCGCGATGGAGTTCGAGCGGTTTCTCAGCGCCAGCGGCCCGACCCACGGCCATATCGACCGACCGTCCGACATCGCCGTTCGCAACGAGATCGCATCATTGGAAAAACAGGAGGCCCGGGCCAAGCGTGGCCTGGCCCGCTTCGAGGAGAAGCACGGTCGGAGTTCCGCCGAATTCTACGAGCAGTACCGCCAGGACGGCGGCGACGACAGCCTCAAAGAGTGGGCCGAAAAATACGAAGCGTATCTGCCGATCTCGACCCGGCTTACCGAATTGCAAGCAAAGGCCCAAGGCTTTCGCACCGCCAAGAAACTCGCCTTCATCCAGTGCGTCGGCTCCCGCGATCTGCGCTTCTACCCGTTCTGTTCGGGTTTCTGCTGCATGCATTCGATCAAGGAGGCGGTCATCGCCCACGAACATGACAACGAG
>JAZBPM010000174.1:0-2726 GCA_036351615.1 Desulfofustis sp. | reverse complement strand
TGCTCGAACCAGTGGTAAGGATACCCCTTCGCCGATTACGTCATTTCAGTTGAGCCATTTGCAAAACAATCTTTTCACCCAAACTCTGCGTTATGCTCAAAATTTTATCCTCGGAATATCATGTATATGCCTGCGGTAAAAATTTTCGCATGCCTTGATTTTGAACGAAAATCTAAGTTTTGCAAAAGGCTCAGTTGTTCGCCCAAAAGTACATGAAATAGCGCATTAGTAAACTATTTTGTCTCCGGTTGCCGACGTCGACAACGAGAAAAACCGCTTCTCTTGCCAGCAATCCAGAATAATTCTTCTGTCAACACCCATCTGGCGGACCCATGCCCCTTGAATCAGCAGACCGGCCGCTTTATCTTGAAGCTATGAAACCTTTACGGCAAGAGAGATGGTTAGGTGCCGGCTTGCTGCTGTTATTCGCCGCTCTGGCGGCGGTCGGCGGCCATGCTCTGGCAGAGCAGGACACCGACGGCACGGCAGCGGCTTATGTGCTGACCGTTGACGATGCGATCGGCCCGGCCACCCGCGACCATATTCTACGCGGCCTGGCCCGAGCGGAAAAAGAGGATGCCGGTCTACTGGTGCTGCGCCTCAACACTCCCGGCGGACTCGATGCCTCGATGCGCGATATCATCAAGGCCATCCTGGCCGCCGAGGTGCCGGTGGCCACCTGGGTAGCCCCGGCCGGATCGCGGGCGGCAAGCGCCGGAACCTATATCCTCTACGCCAGCCATATCGCAGCGATGGCGCCCTCGACCAATCTGGGAGCGGCGACCCCGGTGCAGATCGGCGGCGGGCAGGACAAACCTTCTTTATTTGAACGGGCAAAGGAAGCCTGGAATAAGGAAACTGAACGCGAAGAGACCGACGACGGGCAGGACGTTTCCTCAGAGCAGGAGGCCGCCCCGGAACAACCGGCAGGAGATGCCATGAGCCGCAAGGTCATCAACGACGCGGTCGCCTACATCAAAGGGTTGGCCGAGCGACATGGTCGCAACGGTGACTGGGCGGAGCAGGCGGTGCGAGAAGCCGTCAGTCTGACCGCCAGCGAGGCACTGGCGAAAAACGTCATTGACGTGATAGCCGGAGACCTTGACGAACTGTTGACCGCCATCGACGGTCGCCAGGTTCGGATGGAATCTGGTCCGCGCCGCCTGTCGACCGCCGGCCTGACGCCGATCGAGATACAGACCGACTGGCGCACCGACCTGCTGGCCATTATCACCAACCCGACCCTGGCCTATATGCTGCTGATGGTTGGCATCTACGGGTTGATCCTCGAGGGCTACAATCCGGGTGCACTGGTACCCGGCGTTATCGGCGGCATCTGCCTGCTGCTGGCCCTCTATTCTTTCCAGATCCTGCCGGTCAACTACGCCGGCCTGGCGCTGATCGTTCTTGGGTTGGCCCTGATTGCGGTGGAACTCTTCATGCCATCCTTCGGCATCCTCGGAATCGGTGGCATCATCGCCATGGTCTTTGGCTCAATCATCCTGTTCGACACCGATGTACCCGATTTTCGCATCAATACCGGCCTCATCGCCGGCATGGCTTTCGGCTCGGCGACTCTTTTCGGCATCATCGTCTGGCACGCCGCCCGCACCATCGCCAAGCCCCGGAGAAGCAGCGGCAGCGAAGCGATGGTCGGCCTGCAGGCCGAAGCACTCGACGATTTCACCGACGGTCGGGGCCGAGTCCATGTCCAGGGTGAAGACTGGTCGGCCCGTGCCGAGCAACCGGTTCGTGCCGGCGAGACGGTGCGCATCACCGGCATGGAGCCGCAGGGATTCGTATTGAACGTTACACCCGAGCCGGCGTCGACCGTCGGCCGCCATCGGTAAACCAGTAACCGGGAGAAAAACCATGGGTATCGATTTACTGCAATTCACGTCGATGATCGTCGTTCTACTGATTCTCTTACTCGCCTACACGATCAAGATCCTGCGCGAATACGAACGCGGCGTCATCTTCACCCTCGGCCGCTTCGACAAGGTCAAGGGACCTGGATTGATCATCGTCATCCCGTTCATCCAGCAGATCGTGCGCGTCGATCTGCGTACGGTGGTCATGGACGTACCGACCCAGGACGTCATTTCCTACGACAACGTATCGGTCAAGGTCAACGCGGTGGTCTATTACCGGGTCATCGACCCGGAAAAAGCGATCATCGCCGTCGAGCGCTTCATGGACGCAACCAGCCAGCTGGCCCAGACCACCCTGCGCTCCGTGCTCGGTAAACATGAACTGGACGAGATGCTCTCCGAAAGAGACAAGCTCAACGAGGATATCCAGCAGATTCTCGACCGCCAGACCGACGGCTGGGGCGTCAAGGTGACCAATGTCGAGATCAAGCACGTCGACCTGGACGAGTCGATGATTCGCGCCATCGCCAAGCAGGCCGAGGCCGAACGGCAACGGCGCGCCAAAGTGATCCACGCCGAGGGCGAGCAGCAGGCGGCGCAGAAACTGGTGGAGGCCGCCCAGAAACTGGCCGAAAGCGAAAACGCCATCCAGCTTCGTTATCTGCAGACCCTGGGTGAAATTGCCGGCGAGAAGAACTCGACTATCATCTTTCCGGTACCCATCGACACGATTAAAGGGATGCTCGGGAAACAGCCGTGAAATCAGCCGTCATGGCTGTCGCCACACCCCGATAGCCCGGCGAGGACCACCCCCTCGGAAACGGACCGGCGGCAGGAAGCGTGTTCAGAACAGAG
>JAZBPM010000173.1:0-2418 GCA_036351615.1 Desulfofustis sp. | reverse complement strand
GCAGGCCTGATGATCGATGTGGATCAGATTATTTTCATAGGTGACTGCCTGCGCCGGACAGACCTTGACACACATCTTGCACCCGATACAGCCGACTTGGCAGACACTGGTGACCGCCTTACCGAGATCCTTGCTGGAACACGGTACCCAGACCCGCGCTTTCAGGGTTTGAATCTCGATGATATTCTTCGGACACGTCTTGACACAAACACCGCAGCTGACACATTTATCAGGACTGATCTCCGGGAAATTGTCAACCATCTCAATAGCACCGAACGGACACGCTTCGGCACACTCACCGAGTCCGATACATGCATATTGGCAGGCGGACGGGCCGCCAAAACCAAGGCCGGCGGCGGTACAGGAAGAAAAACCGATATAGTGGTGCTTGTGGCTGACGCGCCCTTCGATTCGTGAGCAGCGAACCACCGCCATAGTGTCTTCGACCGCAGTCATTTTTTTTCCGGTCAGGGCAGCCACCTTTTCAGCGACCTTCTCTTTTCCAGGAAAACAGAGATTGGGTGGGACATCCGGGTTGGTAACGACCTCGATCGCATAGCCCTCGCATCCCGGATAGCCACAACCGCCGCAGTTCGCCAACGGCAGAGACTCGAGAACCTCCTCGATGAGTGGATTGGACTCAACAGCGAATTTTTGCGCTGCGATAGCCAGCCCAATACCGAAAAAAAGCCCGATACAGCCAAGCAGTACCAGCCCCCCGATTGCCATTTTCACTAATTGCGGATCCATAATCGTTTTACTTCTCCTGTTGCAGACAGTAGTTCGTCAGACCGTGACAATCAGAACAATTGCAGACCGGAAAACCCGAGAAAAGCCATCGCGAATTGTCCGGCAACGATAAAAGCGATCGGCAGCCCCTTGAACGAAGCGGGTACTCGAGCCAACTCGAGCCGCTCACTAACCGAACTCATCAGGTACAAAGCCAGCAGAAAGCCGCCGCCGGCGCCGAGACTGAGCATAAATGTCTCGAAATAATTATATTCGTTGCTCGCCATGAGCAGCGGTACGGCGATGATGACACAGTTGGCGATAACCAGCACCAGGTAGACACCGAAGGATTTGAACAAAATCGGATTCACCTTGCGCAACACCGTATCGACCGCCTGCACCGTCAGCGAGGTCAGCCCAATAAAGATGACGATCTGCAGATAGTCGAGATTGAACGGTTTAAGGACATACTGGAACAACACCCAACTCATGCTGACCGCCACCACGATAACGATGGTGAACACCACTCCCATGCCCTTGGCGGTCTGCTTGCGCTTCGAGGTACCGAAAAAGACACAGAGTCCGAGGTACTTGGTAAAAACGAAGTTGTTGATAAGCAAAGCCGAGATGAGAATGGAGAACAAATACCCGAGATACGGCTTGCTCACCGAAAAAGACGTCTCGGCAACCCCGCCGACATCGTGCAGCGTAACCACATGGGCAACCGAGGTATTGAGCGGTTCGGCAAAAGAAAGCGTCGCCTGTCGACCGTCTGTCGAAAGACTCGCCTCGGAAACGGTCAACCGGATATCGGGGTCGGTCTCTTCATAGACCGTATAGCTTTGCGTATCGGTTGCTTCAGCCGGGTCGACCGGCGTATTGAACTGCACGATGATCTCATTATCGGCGCCAAACTCCGTGGCCGCCACCAGGCCGGCTGCCTGCCCCGCCCCGGCCAGGCCGAAGAAGACTGGTAGAGCCGCACATAGGATGAGACGGATTAGTCGCTTCATGCGTTACCTCTTTTTCTCTGGGCGTAGCGCGTTTCTATCCAGTTGAAAAATCCCATCATCAAACCGACCACGAAGAACCCGGCGGAAGGCAGGATGAAGAACAACAAGGGTTTGAAGCCGAGGACATCATAGCCAAGGATTGCTCCCGAACCGAGCAGTTCACGAACGAAACCGATGGTCACCATGCCGAGCAAAAAGCCCATCCCCATGCCAATGCCGTCCCAGAAGGAATCGGAAACCGTCTCCTTGCAGGCAAACATCTCCAAACGCATGGTGATGATGGCAAAGGCAACGATAATTTTGACGAAGATCCCCATTTTGGCATAAGCCACCGGAAAGAAAGCAGCAAGGGTCAAGTCGATAACGGTAACCCAGGTGGCGATCGTCAAGGTATAGGTCGGAATACGGATACGCGGGTGAATGAAATCCTTGATCAGCGAAATCGTCACACTGGAAAACACCTGCACAAAAAGCACCGCGAGGCCGAGCATGATGCCATTCATCACCGTCGTCGAGATACCGACCGCCGGACACATCGAAAGAGCCAGTTTGAAGATCGGGTTCTCTTTCAGGATGCCGCTGGTGACTATTTGAAAACTGGTCTTATCGTTCGACACGATTCGTTCCTCTCGTTAATTTAAAAAGGTACGGCAATCTGCTGTTGCTCAAGCACGTT
>JAZBPM010000172.1:0-4132 GCA_036351615.1 Desulfofustis sp. | reverse complement strand
GCAGGGTCTGGCCCGAGCCTTGTCGCTCTGTCGTCCCCGGGGCACGATCGTGCTGAAGACCACCGTGGCCCGGCCTGGTGAGATCGATCTGGCGCCGCTGGTGGTCAAGGAAATCACGGTGGTTGGATCCCGTTGTGGTCGTTTCGCCGACGCCCTGGCGATGCTGCGTGCTATGCCGGATCTACCGCTCGAGCGGCTGATCAGCGCCTGCCACTCACCGGCTGACGCCCGCCAGGCCTTTGACCAGGCCGGGGATGGCCGGAGCGTCAAGGTCCTCTTTGATTTTGCGGCGAGGTGATCGGGCGGGTGTCCCTTTCAGTCGAGCAGTTCCAGCAGCTCCGGACCCAGGTAGGTGCGCTCGTTTTCCCCGAGGATTCCGAGTGACAGGCAGATCAGCGTCCAGAAATGAACCACGTGATAGTCGCCGTGCCAGGCCTCGGCCAGGTCTTCCATCTGGGAGTGGCAGTTATGGCAGGGAGTCAAGACGTAGGCCGCGCCGGTGGCCTGGATCTGGTCGAATTTGCGTTTGCCGTAGCTGCGCCGCTGCTCGTTCATGCCGGCCTGGAGGAAGCCGCCACCGCCGCCGCAACAATAGTTGGCGCTGCGATTTGGCTGCATATCGATAAAATTGTCGGCACCAACCAGTGACCGGACAACGAAACGCATGTCCTCGGCGATCGATTCGCCGTAAGCCTTGCGCACGATCATGCAGGGATCCTGAACGGTGAACTTGATGGAGCGGTGATTCCAGTCACTGTTGACCGGCAGTTTGCCCTCCCGGATCCAGCGGGCGTAGTAGGTGATCAGGCTTTCCAGCCGGAAGCCGACGTCAAGATCGAAGCGGTTGATGCCGTTCCACAGGGCGTAGTAACTGTGGCCGCACTCGGTGTTCAGCCAGACGGAGCAGCCGAGCTCGTTCACTGCCTCGATCCGTTTTCTGGTGACCTCGTACCAGGCGGCTTCGTCGCCGGCGAACATGCAGAAATTCTCCGCTGCCCAACCCTTCGACGAATAGGTCCAGTCGGCGCCGACCAGATCGAGGATTTTCCAGAGCGGCACCATCTCGTCCGGTTCGCTCATCGGTTCTCGAGAGTTCTGGTTGACGAAGAAATGGGCGCCCTGTTTGTCTATCGGTGCCTGGAGATGGGCGAAGGCCGGCTGCGTGGCCCGGACTTCCTCGAGCACATCGTTGACGACGAAAACAAAATCCTCCGGTGGCAATCCCATGGCGCTCGTCGAATCGGTGGACCGGATCAGGGCGCAGGAGCGAACGATGCCTGAAGGTTTCCGGTCGCTTGGCCAGTTGCTGCGGGCCAGGAAGACGAGTTGGGAGATGTCGATGCTCATCGGGCAGACATGCTGGCAGCGCCGGCACATGGTGCAGCACCAGATCCAGGGGGTGGTCGACAAGGTCTCGTTCATGCCGAGCATGGCCATGCGGATGAACTTGCGCGGATCCATATTTTCGATACCGGCAGCGGGGCAGCCGGACGAGCAGAGCCCGCAGGTCAGGCAGGCATCGAAACTGGCTCCTTCCGGTAGCAGTTGCAGCGCCTGCTGCTTGAAGTTGATGATCGGAATAGGAGTGGGTGTTTCTGCGGCCATAGTAGTTCTCTCAAGGTGCTTCTTCAATCACCCAGCAGCTGCCGGACTTGTTGAACTGAGCAGTAGGCGCTGGCGATGGCCACCCCGGCGCCGCAGCGGCTGCGGATCCAGTCCTGGTTGGCGAGGATGATGCCGGCACCAAAGAGCCGCCGGTCAAAGGGCCGGCCGGCTGCGGTCAGCGGTCGGCAGTAGCTGTCGACGCTGAGGCCGGCCCGATTGATCGGGTGGCCGCGTCGGTCGGTATAGACTTCCCGGAACCAATCGGCCCGGGAGCCGGGCTGACTGACCGGCAGACCCAGCAGGGTCTCCCTGATGCCGTTTGCATCGGCGGCCAGGCCGCCGCTGAGGAAACGGCCGGTGGCCAGGATCACTGCCTGGGCCTCGATGACGATCGGACCGTAGTTGTCCGCGAGATCGAGCCGGATAGAGTCTTTCTCGAAAGCGAGTTTTTTGATCTTTTGTTGCGGGATCAGCGTCGTGCCGCGCTGGGGCAGGACCTGTTCGAGCAGTTCTCGCAAGCGGATGCCCGGTACCGCCGGCGGCATGGTCGGAATTTCGAAGATGCGCAGCCCTGACAGCTTCTCCAGTTCCGCTCGAACGAGGTCCGGCCGATGGATGCCGAGAATCGCCGGCAGGCCGACCGTCGTTACGTCGCCGGCGGCATCGCGCAGCAGTTCGGCCAGGCGCGCACGAGTGGCGGTTGTCTCGAGGGCCCGGGCCATGACCTCCGGGTAGATCTCACCGTGCTCCATGCCCGGAAAAACAAGGTGCGCCGCACTCAGGTCCGGCCAACTGCCGCCGAGGTTGGCGACCACCTGATGGGCCGAAAACCCCTTGAGCCCATGAAAATCAACGACCAGACAAGGCTTCCTGTCGGCCAGCGCCGTCGTCCCCGGCGCCATCGTCGACGGAACGCACAGCGTTTTCTTCAAGGTCCCGACCGGAGTCAAGACCGTTTCGTTGCGCTTTCCCGGCGGCGAATAGCTAAGGCCGGCGTTGCCGAGAAAGGCAGTGAATTCGGTAAACGCGGCATGAATCAAGGCCGGTGACAGGCGGCAGAGCGGGTGCTCGGGCCGGTTGGACTGCAGGGTCTGCAGCGCTTGCCATGGATCATCCAACGGTGGTCCGCCGCCGTCCATGGCACCGAGCAGATCGAGGTAGCCGGTCGTATAGGCGAGCGCCCCGGTATTACCGGTGAGAGCGGTGTCGAGCCCACGGTTGCCGGCGAAGACGGCGGCGGCAAAGCCGGCCAGTCCGGTGCCGACGACCGCCAGTTGACAGGAAACGTGACGCTGCTCTTTAGTCATCGGTTACTCCGGTTTCCGGCCGCTGCGGCAGAGGGTCGCGATCGTTCTCGTCGTCAAGCGCGTCAAGGCCGAGTACCCCGCAGTGCAGGGCTTCGGCGAGTTCCATCTGGGCCGCCTGCGGTCCACGGATGACGGTGCGCATGCCCTTGAAGCGCTCGTTGAAGAAATCGCGCATGTGCTGCAGGCCGGTTCGATCCCGGTAATGACCGCGATCGTAGAGATAGGAGGCGATCCGGATACCGCAGAAAGAGCCTTGGCAGGGCCCTTTGCCGGCCCGCGAGCGTAGCGCGATGGCCTCGAGGGTCATCCCCTCCTCGGCGCCGGGTGCGCAGCGGACGATCTCGTCGATGGCCGACTGCGGTACCATTTCACATTCGCACAGGACCATGTCGTCGCGGTCGCCGGCCTGGTGCCAGTAGCGTGGGGCGGCGCCCGGTTCGGTCCAGCGGCAGCTGTCGTCTTCCGGCAGCGGGGTGGTGTCGGTTCTGCCCGGGGTGGTGTTGCCGAGCCGGTCGGCCACCAGGTCGGCGGCTTGTTGGGCCATCAGCCGGAAGGTGGTCAGTTTGCCGCCGGTGATGGTGCAGAAATTGGCGAGGCCGTCACCCTGGTGATCGTAGAGCGCAAAGCCGCGAACGGCGTGACGGTCGTCACCGTCGTCTCCCGTCGGCAGCAGCGGTCGCACCCGCGAAAAGGCGCGCAGGTAGCGGGTGGTGGCCAGAACGGGAAGCATCGTGGCGCCTTCTGCGATGTTGCGATCGACTTCCGCCACGGTCGGGGCGGCCAGGTCCGGATCGTCGATGCGGATCGAGGTGGTGCCGAGTACCGAAACGGTGCCTCCGGGCACCAGGATATCACCATCCGCAGGCGGTCGCAGACGGTTGACGACATGATTGGTCAGCCGGTCATGGCTGATCAGCAATGTTCCCTTGGAGTAGAGCAGGTGCACGTCCTGGCAGCCGGCGAGTTGCGCGATCCGTCCGGCCCAGGCGCCGCCGGCGTTGACGAATTGCCGGGCACGGATGCGCAGCAGAGCGCCGGTTCGGCTGTCGCGACAGATGGCCGAGATGAGTTGGTCGTTGTCGCGATCAAAAGCGATCAGGTCGCTGTGCGGACGATAGCTGCTGCCGGTCAGGCTGCCGGCATGGGCCACGTGCTGCAGCGCCAAGCGAAACGGATCTACGGTGGCGTCGTCCACCCGGTAAGCGGCGGTGATCCTTTCG
>JAZBPM010000171.1:0-5993 GCA_036351615.1 Desulfofustis sp. | reverse complement strand
CGCTGCGCCGGACCAGGCGCAACCGGCTCCATCGGCTGTCGAAGATCCTTTCGCCGCTGCCGTGGCCGCCGAGCGAGGCAGCCCGCAACCACAGGCCGCCATTCCCCAATCCGGCGGCAGTACTGCGGCAATAGCTCCGTTCGCGGAGGTCGAGGTGGCGAAAGCGAGTGGAGAAAACGGTTACCGAGTCGGTGAGGTCTTTACCAAGGCCCAGCAGTTGGACGGCACGACCGTTCGGGTCCGCGGCACGGTCGTTAAATACAATGCCAATATCATGGGCAGAAATTGGGTGCATCTGCAAGACGGCAGTGGCGACCCGCTGAACAACACCCATGATCTAGTGGTAACCACCAGCCAGGAGCTGACGAAAGACCAGGTGGTCACCCTGGAGGGAACGGTTGCCATCAATCGGGATTTCGGGGCCGGCTATACCTATGGGGTTCTTGTCGAACAGGCAGTCGTTGTCGATGAACGCTAACCATCGCACTATGCTAGCGCCTCGGGTTATCCTGCCAGGCAGCATTCGCCCCGATTCAATCGGTTTTGATTTCGACGGCGTCATCGCCGATATCGCCGAGGCCTTTATCAGGATCGCCTGCCGGGATTACGGCTACTGCGCAATCGCACCGGAAGATATCTGTAGCTTTCAGCTGGAGCAATGCCTGCCCATCGACAGTGGTGTCGTCGAATCGATTTTTGCTGCGATTCTTGAAGATTCAGTGGGCACCGGCCTCAAGCCGATCACAGGCGCCATCGCCACGCTGACCCGCCTCAGCCGCTTGGCTCCGGTCACCATCATCACCGCCCGGCCGGAACGCAGACCGGTCCTCGACTGGCTCGAGCTTCATTGCCCGCCGCAGACATTGCGGCGAATCGAATTGATCGTCACCGGCGATCACGACAACAAGGAGTCGTTCATCAGGGCCTGCAACCTGCGTCACTTCATCGACGACCGGGCCAGGACCTGCAGACAACTGGCCGAGGCCGGACTCGAACCGATTGTCTACAGCCAGCCGTGGAACCGCGACCGTCACGACCTGCCGTCGGTTATCGACTGGCAGGAACTTTCCGAACTCGTTGATTTTCGTGAAGAAACAGCATGAATTGCCCTAACTGCCAGCACCCAATCCGGCCGCGAAACCCGATCCCGACCGTCGATACCATCATCGACATCGATGGCCGCATCGTACTGATCAAGAGGGCCAATCCTCCTTTGGGTTGGGCATTGCCCGGCGGTTTCGTCGATTACGGCGAATCGTTCGAGCAGGCGGCGCTCCGCGAAGCCCGGGAAGAAACCGGCCTGGATGTCCTCGAACTGGTCCAGTTCCATACCTACTCCGACCCGCACCGGGACCCACGGATGCACACCGCCTCGACAGTTTTTGTCGGAGTGGCGCACGGCCTGCCGGCGGCCGGCGACGATGCCGCCGAAGCGGCGCTGTTCGGCAAAGAAGAACTTCCGGAACTGGCGTTTGACCACGCCCGGATCATCGCCGACTATTTTCGCTGGAAAGAAAAGAACGATGGGTGAGCGACCACGGCGCCGATTATCATTGTTCGTTGTGACATCCCGTCGTGGGTGCTAGATAAGTACGTTCAGCAGCCAGAAAACGAGCAGCCCCGTGCCCACGGAGCCGTAGAGCATCAGTCAAGGGACACAATCGCTGCCGTATTTTTTGGCAATCAGCGCGAACATGCCGATCCCTGCCGCCAGAGAAACGATCAGCAGGATTATCGTTTTCATCGCTCTCCCCTCGCTTTTACACCGGGCCGTTTGCGCAGCCTGATCGAGGCCGGTGTTACCTCGACCAACTCATCGTCGTTGATAAACGATATGCAGTCTTCCAATGTCAGCAACCGGGGCGGGGTTAAAATTACCGCCTCGTCTGAACCGGAAGCCCGCATGTTGGTCAGTTTTTTGCCCTTGGCGGGGTTGACCGTCAAATCCCCGGTCCGGCAATGCTCGCCGATGATCTGGCCCGGATAGAGCGGCTCGCCGGGATTGATGAAGAGCGTGCCGCGCTCCTGCAGGTTAAACAGCGCGTAAGCCACCGAGACGCACTGCTCCTTGACCACCAGGGCGCCGTTGACCCGATTGACGATATCTCCGGCATACGGCCCATAGCTTTCAAAGACATAGCTCATGGTGCCCATACCCTTGGTGTCGGTCATAAACTGGGGACGATAGCCGAGCAGGCCACGGGTCGGAATGATAAAGACCATCCGCGTCAAGCCGTGGTTTTGAGTCATCTCTTCGAGCTGTCCCTTGAGTTTACCGAGTTTCTCGATAACCGCCCCCTGATACAACTCGTCAACATCCACCGTAAGCCGTTCGTACGGTTCACAGAGGCGCCCCTCTTCCTGGCGCATGATGACCCGCGGCCTGGTGGCCTGCAGTTCATAGCCCTCGCGGCGCATCTTCTCGATCAGGATCGACAGGTGCAACTCGCCGCGCCCCGAAACCTTGAAGCCGACGCCGTCCTGCAACGGTTCTACCTGCAGGGCGACATCGGCCAGGGTTTCCCGATCCAGACGCTCCTTGAGATGCCGGGAGGTGACGAAGCGTCCCTCCTTGCCGGCGAACGGCGAGTCATTGGGAATGATATCCATCGAGATGGTCGGCGGATCGATATCGATCAGCGGCAGCGGCCGCGGGTCATCCGGATCGGTGAAGGTGACGCCGACAGTCACGTCGTCCATACCGGCGACGGCGACGATCTCCCCGACCGAAGCGGCCTCGACGGCGACCTTCTGGTCCCGGTCGAAACGATAGATCTTGGAGATACGCACCGGCCGGATCGACCCGTCCCGGCGGGCCACGGCGATCGGCTGGTTCAACGACAGCGTACCGTTGATTACTTTGCCGATACCGAGACGGCCGAGATAGGGCGAATAATCGATAGTGCCGACCTGCATCTGCAACGGCGCTTCCACCGAGCCGACCGGGGCGGGAATGTGCTGAACGATCATCTCCGAGATGGCAACCATCGAGCCTCCGTCGACCACCGGGTCGGCTGGGTCGAGCAATGCGTAGCCCTGCTTGGCCGACGTGTAGACCACCGGGAAGTCGAGAATATCATCGGGAGCATTGAGCTTGACGAACAGATCGAAGACCTGGTCGACCACCCATTCGCAGCGTGCAGCCGGCTTGTCGATCTTGTTGATGACGACGATCACCGGCAGGTGGTTCTCCAGTGCTTTCTTCAGCACGAAATAGGTTTGCGGCATCGGCCCTTCCTGGGCATCGACGAGGAGTAACGCGCCGTCGGCCATGCGCAGCACCCGCTCCACCTGGCCTCCGAAATCGGCATGCCCCGGGGTGTCGATGATATTGATCCAATAGTCACCAAAATGGTAGGAGCCGTTTTTAGCGGTAATGGTGATACCGCGTTCACGTTCGAGATCAAGCGAGTCCATCAGGCGTTCGGCAACGACCTGGTTTTCTCTGAACATGCCAGAATGTTTGAAAAGCTGGTCGACCAGCGTCGTCTTGCCGTGATCGACATGAGCGATGATCGCCACATTACGGATAAGTGGTTGCTGCATAAAAGTGTCCAACGAACGGCCTGCGTCATTCAGTGAGGGTTATGTCGGGATCTGTACATCGTAGTTGCGAGGCAACACGGCGTCAGTGAGGCGGAAATAGAGCCGACGGGCCGCTCAGCGTACAACATTACGAGCAATTGTGCAATCATTTGCGAAAAATGATGCGGCAACGGGCTGCCGATCGGTCATCCTTTTGGTTCGGTGTGTATCAGAGCCGGGCCAGGATTTTCTGGCGGGCGGCGGCGGAACGGCGCAGCGCGGTGACCTCCTCGTCGATATAATCGTAGACGCAAGGCGACTTGTTTTCCGCCGGCCGCAGAATCCGGCCGATCACCTGCAATAATCGGCCTTCAAAGGTGATCGGGGTGGTCAGGAAGAGACTGGACAGCCCGGAACAATCGAACCCTTCGCTGATCAGTTGCAACGTGGCGACCAATACCTGGACCCGGCCGTCCCGGACTCGGGAAACGATGTCGACCCGCTGCTCGGGCGGCGTCTGTCCGGTAAGCAGCGCCACTTCAACGCCATGAAGCTGCAACAGGTGGTGAAAGACCTGGCAGTGGCTGAGACGATCGGAGACGACCAGCGCCGTCCCGGCCGGATCCTGCTGCACAGCCCGGACGATATCGTCGACGATCTGGCGGTTCCTTCCTTCATGCTTGGCCAGGGCCGAGATTAAAGCCTGGTAGTCACCTCGGTAGCGATAGGAAAAATCGGTGAGGCGTCTGATGATCTTCGGACGCAACACCGCGCCGGTCACCTTGAGATGCATCTGGTCGACGGTGTGAATTCGATCGCCCATGAAATAGTAAATCAGACGAGTCATCCCTTCATCGCTGCGGAAAGCAGTTGCTGACAGGCCGAGCAAGAAGTGGGAATCGAAACAGGAAACCACGTCGGTAAAGAGCGCGGCCGGCACACGGTGACATTCGTCAACGATCAGCTGGCCGAAATGCGGTACCATCTCTGCGGTCCGTTTTCGCGCCGTGTTGACGATGGCGATCGTCAACTCCTTGAGGTCGAAGCGGCCGTCGCCGACCAATCCGGCCTCAATTCCGAGAAATTCTCGGGCTCGTTCCCGCCATTGATAGAGCAGTTCCTTGGTGTGCACGATGACCAGCGTCGGTTGGCGGCGCCGGCAGACCACCGCCAGAGCCATCACCGTCTTGCCGCTGCCGGTCCCGGCCTCGAGTACGCCAAACGAACGGGAACACACGGTCCGCACCGCGTATTCCTGGTAGGGACGCAGTGAGGCGCGAAATGAAAAGGGATACTCGGGCAGCAATCGCCGGTTATCGACAATCACCGGATCCTCTCCGAGATGCTGCCGGCAGAGCAGCACCGCCTGGTTGGAAAAACCGCGCGGAAAGCGCAGGCCTGCCGCCACCTGTTCGTAATAATGCAAGGTCGGTTTCAATCGTTTGCCGATCCACCGGCCATAGCGCCTGGCAGCAATATACTGGGGGTTGTCGATGGGCAGTTTTTCTTTGATCACCTGCTCGAGAACAGGGTCGAGTCCCTCCAGCAGGCAATCCGAACTGACGGTCAGTGTTACCATAACTTGTTTTTTTTCATATTCACAGCGCACGGATTCAGGAGAAGCCGATCAGAGGTGCCTTGTGGCAACGATTCGATTATATTACGCTCTGAGCAGAGTGCACCGAATTTCGCCGGTCCGAAACAATCTTTCCCGGAGCATCAGGAGCTGAGATGACGGCGCCGGTTCCCGTCAACCAACACCATTACCGGCCGGTCTCCCCGGTCATAAGGAGTGGTACCGCCATGCGATTAATGTCTCTTGTATTCTCGATTCTCGTTCTTCTCTTCGGAGCAACCGGCCGCTCGGCGGCCGACAGCGAACCGGTAACGCTGCACCTGCCCGAAGCAACGCTCGCCGACATCCTGCATAAGGCCCTGCCGATTCCCGTCGATCAGCCGGGCGGTCCCCTCACCGGTTCCATTACCGTCACATCCATTGATCAGCTGCAACTGAGAGACGGTAGCGTGTCGGCACTGATCGGCCTGACCGGCAGCGACCTTCAGGTCAACACCAGCATTGCCGGTCACCAGCTTCGCGTCAACATCGGCTCGGCCGACCTGGATTTCGCGCTGACGGCAACGCTACGGTACGATCGACCGCAGCAGACCCTGTTCATCGTGCCCCGGGTCAGTCACCAGAACGGCGGGCAGGGCACCGGGCAGACCACCGATACCGCCGCACTGCTCGCCGGCCTGTTCAACGGCAGAGAGTTTCCGGTCACCATCGACCGCCTCGAACCGCTGGTGACCGAAACCGGCAACCGGAAACTGACCGTCGACCTGCAACCCGTGGACATCGCCGCCGTCCCCCGGGCGCTCGTTCTCTCTTTACAACCGGTGGTCACCGCAACACCGATCGGGCAACCATGAATGGCTTTTTCGGCAGAGACACTGTAACGGTTGAATTT
>JAZBPM010000170.1:0-5680 GCA_036351615.1 Desulfofustis sp. | reverse complement strand
ATCCTCCATCAAAGTCACCAGACCGGTATGTTCGATGCTCAGGGAGCGGATTTCATAGCTTGTGCGATGTTCCAGAATGGCGTCGCGGACCTGGGTATCCAGGACCAGGAGTTCAAAAACACCGATCCGCCCTCGATATCCGGTCTGGTGGCAGGCGGCGCAGCCGCGTCCGCGGCGGAATGTTCCGCCGGACAGATCCTCGGTACTGCAGCCGAGGCGCTGCAATTGGGCCGGGGTCGGCTTGACCGACACCGAGCATTCAGTGCAGGTCCGGCGCAACAGGCGCTGCGCCAAAACGCTGATCACCGTCGAAGAAACGAGAAAGGGCGCGATGTCCATATTGAGCAGACGAATCAGACCGCCGATACTGTCCTCGGTATGAAAGGTGCTCAGTACCTTGTGCCCGGTCAGGGCCGCCTGTACCGCCATATCGGCGGAAAACTTGTCTCGGATTTCACCGATCATGATCACATCGGGGTCCTGCCTGACGATATGGCGAAGTGTTTCCTCGAAGGTTACCCCGATAGTCGGGTCGATCGAACACTGGGCGACGCCTTCGATCACGTATTCGACAGGTTCCTCGGCGGTAACGATGCTGATCTGCGGGTTCTTGATATGGTGCAAACAACTGTAGATCGTCGAGGTCTTGCCTGATCCGGTGGGACCGGTGACGAGCAGGACGCCGCTTGGCTGGTAAACGGCCTCGTCGAGGAATCGGTTCAGCATGCGGGGAGCCAGACCGATCGAGCGGATGTCGAGAAGTTCCTGCTTTTGCCTGAGCAGGCGGAGCACCACTTTTTCGCCATGGATGGTGACATAGAAAGAGGCGCGGATATCTATCTGCCCTTCGGGGTGTTCGAAGAGCAGGCGGCCGCCTTGATGCCGACGTTTTTCAGCGATGTCCGCCTGGCAGAGGATTTTTATCCTGCTGACCAGGGAGGGGATGATATCCCGGGGGAATTCCTGGTAGTGGAGCAGGACACCGTCCTGGCGAAAACGGATGTGTAGACGGTCGACAAAGGGTTCGATGTGAATATCGCTTGCATCTGCCTGAACGGCATCGAGAATGATCGAGTTGACGATGCCGGTGACCGATTGGCTATCGATAGCGATGGCCGATTTTTCCTTGCTTTTGTAAAGGGTGTCGAGAGTAGCGGTGAGTTCTTTGCGATCGCAGATGGCAATTGACAGGTCGCTGCCGAATAGTTTCCGGGCCGCCCGGATGGCTTCGTGGTCGGTCGGGTCGGCGAATGCTATCAGCGGCTGGTTGTCGGAGCTTTTCAGCGGAGCAAAAGCATGCTTGGTCAAGGTTCGGAACGGGGCTCGGCTGAACAGGGTCCGGTCAACCTGGGCAAGACTCGGTTGCATGAGCGGATAGCCGAGTTGGATGGAGAGAATTCGGTTCAGGAGGGCATTGTCGACGAAATTGTACTTTACCAGGATCTCTCCGATTTTCAGGTCCCGTTCCTGATCCTTGATGGTGAAAGCAGTCTGCAGGTCTTCTGGAGACAGGTAGCCGAGTTCGACCAGTAATTCACCGATACGGATACTTTTCTTGGTTTTCTGGAGTGTTTCGCGTACGGTATCATCGCTTACCAGCTTGAGATCTTTGAGGATATTGAGCAGTGGCTGCGGCGTCGAGAGTTTGGCGCGAATACGCTCGGCGTAGGCGGCGTCTTTTTCCTTGATAACGCCCTCCGCCAGCAGGACTGAAACAATCTCCCCATAGTTTTGACTCTGCTTCGATTCGGTCATTTCTCTACCAGGACGAGTACAAGATAATGAAGATCGTTTTGTTCCGGGAGCACAGAAGGGATAGGCTAACCTATCTTGTTGCGGCCATTTTTGCAATCAGCAAGAGCAGAAGCTATGCAGGCTACAGTTTTTTGCAAAGGGCATCTGCCGGGGGACAGGGATAGTTGTCAGAGCTTGCCCGGACGCTTGACAACCTCGACCAACCCTGCCGATTTTGTGACGACCAGCAGAGATAATCGACGGGAGCGGTTTCGGCCGTTACGCACCATTTGTTGGAAGCTGGAGGAATGGCACCGTTTGCTCCGTTTTTCCGGCAGAACCCGACATTAATCATTATGGTATAGCAATACACAGAGTGGCAGAAAGAGTTGGCGCAATTGGGAGGCTATCATGAAACTGACGAGGCGCTTCGTAACGATAATTGTTGTGTTGCTGGCAGCGGTTTGGACAAATGCTGCAGCGATGGCTCAAGACGGTGCGCTGACCGATTCGCCTGCCCCGTTCAGCCGGGAAGAACTCACCCAGATGCTCGCCCCGATAGCGCTCTACCCTGATGCGCTCCTGTCGCAGATCCTGATGGCGTCGACCTATCCGATCGAGGTGATCGAGGCCGAGCGCTGGCTAAAAAACAATCCGTCACTGAGCGGCGAGGCGCTCGACAATGCCCTCCTGCACCTGGATTGGGAACCAAGCGTCAAGGCACTGTGCCATTTCCCAACAGTCCTGAACCTGATGAGTGAGCGCATCGCGCAGACCACCGACCTGGGCAATGCCTTCCTGGCCCAAGAGGAAGCTGTCATGGACACCGTTCAGGAACTCCGCGCCCGGGCCTATGCCGAGGGCAATCTCAACACCACCACCCGGCATCAGGTGGTTGTTGAACGGGAGACGATCAGCATTGAGCCGTCCGATCCGCGGATCATCTATGTCCCGTACTACAATCCCTATCACATCTACGGGAGCTGGCGGTATCCGGCCTACCCCCCGTATTACTGGATTCCTTCAGGTCTCAGGGTCGGAAGGGGCATTTCCTACTGGCCGGGGATATCCTTTGAGTTTGCCTTCAACCGCTGGAGTCAGTTCGATTGGCAACGCCGCCACATCTATTTCGATACCTACCGGCCATCGAGATTCATCAGATACCATCGCTGGGCACCTGATCCGGACCCCTGGTACCACTCGCCATGGCACCGTCGCGGTATCGTCTACCGTGACCATCGGACCGCCGAACGATATTACCGGCAACCATCGTCGACACGGGGGATGCGTGATCAGTCTCGCTATTTCGAACCGCCGCGCAGATTTGCGCCGGAGGTGAAGGTCCGTGCACCGATCATTGACCGCAGTCAACCCGTGTCACGTGAAGGCTATGCCGAGGGAGACCGAATGAGTAAGCCGCTATTAGACCGGTTGAACCGCAGAGGACGTTAGCAGCGCGAGTAAAGACATTCAAACGGGTGATCGATGTGTTCATGCATTACCCGGTTATACCCCCGACCTCGGCCATCTCGATGATTTCGGACTCCATGCCGGCCTGCTCAACCCACAGCCGTACTTTTTCATTATCCAGCACAAACTCCATGTAGTGCGTCGCTGTCTTCGATAGCTCGATCCCGTAGGTTTTAAACCTCAACGCAACCGGAGCGAACATGCAATCGGCAATGGAGAACTGACCGAACAGCCAAGGACCGGCACCTGCATACGTTTCCCGGAACCTCGACCAGATTCGATCAATCCGGTCCAACTCCTTCTCAAGGGCCGCATTGAGCGGAACCTTACGCGCGGTCGCCCGGCAGTTCATCGGCAATTGGCCCCGGATCTCCGGGAAGCCGGAGTGCATTTCAGCGCTGCAGGATCTCGCTTCCGCGCGTGCCCGGGCACCACTCGGCCACCCGCCTCCACTCAGGTATTGTTCTGAGACGTACTCACAAATAGCCATCGAATCCCAAATGGTCAGATCATCGTCCAGGAGGACCGGCACTCTCCCCGCTTCGGTATACCGGGCAAGCAAGGCGGAGGTGTCGTCCTGACCCAAGGCAATCCGCACTTCTTCAAAAGGAAGCTTGTGGACGGACAGCAGCAACCAGGCTCTCAACGACCATGACGAGTAATTTTTATTCCCTATTACGAGCTTCAAAACTCCCTCCTTCAGATGCATGCTTTACTCGGTAATCGCACGGTAGCTCTGGGATCCGCCTGGTGCGGACCCGCAAGCCAGATAATGTGGGGAGGGCGGAAGAAAAACCCGACCTTACCCGATTATGTGCTCTGACATTACAGAGCAAAGATTGCTGGCGTTGGTCAAAGTGCATAAGAGAGCCAGTAGAGCATGATTGCAACAACACCGAAGACCAAAACGAACTGTGGCACAACCGACTTGGTTTTTAGCGACCATACTGAGCAAATGAGCATTAGGATGCCAAGAGGACCAAACATGTTCAAACCAAATATGGCTCGACTTTCACAATCAAGGCCCATGAACCTGCCGGAGCAAAACCCCGAAAAGGGCCATCCGGCAAAGCCAAGAAGGATTATCGACGCTACAATTTCGAACCACGCCACGGCTTTTAGCATTCCGGTATTCATCCCCTGTGCTCTACGTTCCGCATGAGAGGAGCGACGCTTTCCTCGCCCACTCATGCGGTGGTCAGGGCCTCCTGATTTTCAATTGAAGAAAAGGAGTTGGGCGGTCAGACGTGCCGCGATTACCGCCGCTGCAGAGGCTTCCGCGTCTGGTTGAACGACTGGTTCTACCTTTCTCTTCCTTCTCGGATAATATCCACTATTTCTTTTGTGGTTACTTTCGCTTTAATGGATGGTACGTCTAAAGGCGATGAAGCTATTGTCTCTGGAATCAATGCAAATGCTTGACCGTCCTTTCTGCGTATAATCACTTTCCCTGTACTTTCTGCCTCCTTGAGAACTACAGCAAGTTTTTGTCTTGCCTCTGAATATGTATAAACTTGCATATTAAACCTCCAGCGTTTCGACATTGATATTTTGGGCAAATGATTTAAGTTTTCTGTCCAGTGTCAGTAACGGGGCTTTATGCCTGATAGCTATATCTAGAAAATAAGCGTCATACGCATAGATATTGGCTTGTTTGGATAGGTATAATACTTTAACAAAGTCTGGTTCAATGTATCGAAGGGCAATAGTATGAAAAATCGATAATCCTCTCTCAGCCTCCTCAATTGTCAATCTGTTTCGTTTGAGCATAGCCGAAAAGGCATTACCTACTTCCCAAGGAATAGAGCCCGGCCCTATAAGTGTCTTACCATATGAAATCTCGATGATTTTATTTCGCTCAGGTTCGTCCACAATCACCGCAATCAATGCAGATGTGTCAATAACAATATCCATATTGACCTCCCAAATTATCGTTCTTTTGACAATTGTACAACAGTTGTGCGTGTTGTCAAATGTCTTGGTGGGTAGAACGCTCCGGGTAATCGGCTGGCGATGGAGCGCAGCGTAATTGCCAGTCCGCGTTGATGCGATTGTGGCCCGCCCGGCACGGTCGATCTCGCGACAACTCGTCCAGAGGAAGCCGGAGCGTAATGTTATTAGCCGACGAACAGAAATGGCCTACAAGGCCGAGTCTCCGGGTGAGTCAGCACGCCTGTTCGAAATGACCGGATATCCGTCAATAATTTCTTTTTATCACACATCCTGAAAAGTTTTGGGGGTGGGTGAGAGGCTTGGTTTGCTCCATAATATTGACAGGATGGCGTCCGTTGGTTACCGGTTCGCGGCGGAGTGGTCTTGTTTATGGCTGGTACTGCAAGTTTTTGGATCTTGACCAGCAATACGATCAATGATGGGCTACCGTGTTTCGGTATCACGGGAATCGGGGTATCCCAACCACCGCGCCATACGATGCTCCTGCGGTGGTTGGGCCAGTTCTAGCGGAATTAGCGTCTAT
>JAZBPM010000169.1:0-5410 GCA_036351615.1 Desulfofustis sp. | reverse complement strand
TTGGTGTTCTGGTTCGGTTGTGCGATACTTCATACGGTCTTCGATTTGAAGGTCAAACAGTGGTACAGGCGGTCGGTCCTGAAACGCAGTATCTGAAATGGCGGCTGCTTGTGCAGCGCAGAACAAACGATAATTCAAAGGAGTGCTGGAGATGAACAATTTGCTGGCGGGCGTACTCCCGCAGGAAGGAGGGTTGGAGTCTGCGAGTTCGTGGAAACACACGGCTGCGTTGTTTCTCCTCGGCTTGCTGACTATTGTTGGCGTGGCCTTCGGTATCCACTCGATCGTTGCCGGCCACGAGCACACGTTCGGTGTGACCCGTGAGGTGCCCTGGGGCCTGCTTATCGCGGCGTATGTCTTTTTCGTGGTCACGTCGACCGGGTTGTGCATTGTCTCTTCGGTCGGCCACGTCTTCGGTTTCAAAAATTTCACGCCGATCGCCAAGCGAGCTGTGTTTCTGTCGATTGCTACGATCGTCGCCGGGTTTCTGGTTATCGCCTTCGAAATTGAAAATTCCTGGCGGATGCCGGTCGGCAACGTGATCGGCGCCAATCCGACTTCGAATATCTGGTGGATGGGAACCCTCTATGGCGCCTATCTGTTTTTCATGATGGTGGAATTCGTCATGTTGCAGAAAGAACAACACAGAACGGCCACCATGTTCGGTCTGGCCGGACTGCTTACCGGTGTCGTCGCCCACTCCAATCTCGGTGCCGTGTTCGGCCTGCTCAATGGGCGTGAGTTCTGGCATGGTCCCTACATGCCGATCTATTTCATCATTTCGGCGGCGATGTCCGGCTGTGTCGCGATCATCTTCTTTACCTATCTCGCTTATCGGGTCAATAACTGGCAGATGAGTGATGATATGAAGAAATCTCTGTCCAGTGTCGCCAAACTCGGAGCCTTAATGATGGCCGTCATCCTGTTTTTCACTTCCTGGAAAATGATTGCCGGCGTAACCGGTAATCCTCCAGGCAAGTATGCGGCGATGATGACCCTGATCAACGGTCCCTATGCCCTGAATTTCTGGATGGGCGAGATCCTGCTCGGCATGGTGCTGCCGTTTGCGTTGATTATGGCGGTTCGCGGTAACAATATGCGGGTCTTGTTCGCTGCTTCACTGGCCGGTATGGTCGGTATCTTTTTCATGCGCTACGACTTGGTTATCGTTGGCCAGTTGGTCCCGCATTATCATGGCATGGGGCTTGTCAACTATCCGGAACTGTTTACCTATTCACCAACAGTCCATGAGTGGCTGGTGACCATCGGCGGGATTGCCTTCTGTTTCTTCCTGTTTATCGCCGGCGAGCGGTTGTTTCGCGGTCACCTGAGCGAAGCTCACTAAGCGGGGCGGCAGGACGAAACCATGGTATCGATCAGTGGTGACACCGCCTTCCGTCCAGCGGAGAACGAAACTGACCAGATGCGGCCGGGAGGTTCGATGAGAGGCAAAAAGAAAGTGGAAGTACAACCAATTGCGGCAGACACGCCGGTCTACTCGATTGGCGTTGCCGCCCAACTCCTCAATGTGCACCCACGAACGCTTCGGATCTACGAGGATGAGGGACTGGTCAAGCCGTCACGCAAGGGAACGAGGCGCTATTTTTCCCAGAACGATATCATCTGGATCAGTTGCATCCGCTCGATGATCCACGAAGAAGGCATTTCCATTCCCGGGATCAAGAAGTTGTTGCGCTACGCGCCGTGTTGGGAGATTGCCAATTGTTCTCGGGAAGTCTGTGAGTCATGTACGGCCCGTGTCGATGTCGCTATTCCGCGCTCGCTGCGCCTGGCCGGTGATCCTGAGGCGGAACGGCGGGCCAAAGAGCGGGATATCGCTCTGCGGGCCGGAAAAAACCGGGAAGGGGAGTCCGACAGCAAGACATCTTCCCGTTAACAGCAGCGTCACTGTCCGTTAACACCTGCACGTGAAGTGGGGATCGGCACATGTAACCGTCTTTCGGCGGTTCGCGTGGCGATCCCCTTTTTTTTTGCGGCGATTGCCGCCGGCGCCTATCCCGGCCTGCCTTCCGGAATTGTGTTGTCATTGTCGCGATGGTTTCCTATTATAACAGGTTAAAGTGCCTGGACAGCGGTGTCTCGGCATGATCGCGATCAAGGAGAGTGACATGGAAGAACAATCGTATGTCTTGACGATGCTCGTGGCCAACAAACCGGGGGTGACTTCTCGGGTGACGGGCCTGTTTTCCGGCCGAGGGTACAATATGGAAAGCATCTGCGGGGCGCCCACCCACGATCCGGGTATTTCCCGGATCACCATCAAGACCAAAGCGACACCCGACCAGTATATCGACATCCAGAAACAGATCAATCGGTTGATCGACGTCATCAAGCTGCGCGATATGACCATGGAAGATAAGGCTATCAAACGCGAGATGGCCTTGATCAGTGTCGAGATAACCCCGGAAAACAGGACCGAACTGATTCAGATAGCCGACATCTTTCATGCCCGGATCGTCAACGCCGGTATCGACTCCTACATTGTCGAAGTGACCGGTGCCGAAGACAAAGTCAATGCGATTATCGATTTGTTGCGACCACTGGGGATCAAAAAATTGACCAGGTCGGGTGTACTGGCGCTCTATCGCGTACTGGATGATTCCCATCGCAGTGCTCGTTGAACGTTCCTGAGGGCCCCTTGAGTTTGGAGATGGTTTATGACTGAGCAGTATATTGCCCGCCGGATGGAACGGATCGCGCCGTTTTATGTTATGGATCTGCTGGCCAAGGCCAAACAGTTGGAGGCCGCCGGCCGTTCCGTTGTTCACATGGAGGTCGGTCAACCGGATTTTGCCGCCCCGGCGCCGGTGGCCGCCGCCGGCAAAGCGGCGATTGATGCCGGCAAGACCGGCTACACGCCGGCCACCGGAATCCCGGAATTGCGCCAGGCCATTGCCGATTACTACCGCGATCGGTTCGGTCTGGCCATCGCTTCGCACCGGATCATCGTTACTCCCGGTTCTTCGGGCGGCCTGCAATTGTTGATGGGGGTGTTGATCAACCCCGGCCAGGAAGTGCTGATGACCGATCCGGGGTATCCATGCAATAAGAATTTCGTTGAATTCGTTTCCGGCGTGCCGGTATCAGTGCCGGTTGGTCCCGAGACCGACTATCAGCTGACCGCCGAGATGGTCCGGCAGGCCTGGACTGAGCGGACCCGCGCGGTGCTGGTTGCCTCGCCGGCAAATCCGACCGGCACGGTGCTGTCGCGGGACGCGTTGCGGGAAATATATCAGGTCGTCCGAGAGCGCGGCGGCGTGCTCATCGTCGATGAAATATACCAGGGTCTGATCTACGAATTGGAGGCCTTTACCGCCCTGGACGTGGCCGACGATATTTTCGTGCTGAACAGCTTTTCAAAATACTTTGGCATGACCGGCTGGCGGCTCGGTTGGATCGTTGCACCACCGTTTTTTGTCGACCCTATCGATTGTCTCGCCCAGAATATTTTTCTTTCCTGCTCGGCCCCGGCGCAATATGCCGCTCTGGAGGCCTTTTCTGCTGATTGTCTGGCGATTTTCGAAGAGCGTCGGCAAGCGTTTCGCCGGCGACGGGACTTTCTGCTGCCAGCCTTGCAGCGGATCGGGTTTTCCTTTCCGGTACTGCCGGGTGGGGCTTTTTATCTGTATGCCGATTGCTCCGGGCTGACCGACGACAGTTTCGCTTTTGCCTATGATCTGTTGTCAAAGCAAGGAGTTGCTGTTACTCCGGGCAAGGATTTCGGCAGCCATCGTTGCTCACAGCATATCCGCTTTGCCTACACCAACAGTGTCGAGAACATGGCCGAGGGTGTACGCCGGATCGAGCGTTATCTTGCCGCCGGTGCCGCATGACGGAGCCGGAGATGGCGAATCAGCCCTTTCGTGGACTGCCGAAGATCCGCAGTCGCGGCCCGCTGGCCGAAAAGGTCTATGTGATTCTGAAAGAGTCGATTATCCAAGGGAAATTTGCCTCCGGAATGTGGCTCCAGGAAGAGGCTCTCACGAAAGCGCTCGGTGTGAGCCGCACCCCGCTGCGAGAGGCATTTAACCGACTCAAGAGTGAAGGTTTCATCGAGGTGCTTCCGCGAAAGGGGGCCCATATTGTCGAATTGTCCGATGACGAGATGGCCGATCTCTTCGAATCCCGGGAGCAGATCGAAACGGTCTTTTTCATCCGGTCGGCCAAGGCGGTCCCCGTGGCGATGATCGAGCGGTTGCGCAGCGACATGCAGCAGAGTGAGCAGGTCATGCGGCAGAGTGTCGACGACCGTCAGCAGTGGAATGAGGAGCGGATCCGCTATCTGCGCAACGACCGGTTGCTCCACGACACGCTGATCAAGGCCTCTGGTAACAAGTGCTGGGAGCGACTCTATTTTGATATCCGTGATCGGATAGAGATCTTCGGCAACCAATTGAGTTTCGATCAAGAATGGTTCGAAGTTGCCATCGAGGACCATTATGCCATCATCGATGCCATCCTGGCCGGAGACTATGAAACAGGTTGCCGGGCCATGCGTCAGCACATCACAAATGTCCACCGCGGTATCGTCCGCATCAGAGCCTCCCGTTAACTTTTACACCGTTTTAACAACCTCGGCCTAAAGCGGTTCGCCAGGGTCGCGCCGGCGTGTCAACGAGATTTATTTTTCCCGTTGACAACATCGGTTTTATTGTATACGTACACAATAATGTCATGTATACGTATACATGATTTGGTCGGCCGTATCACAGCTTCTGGAAAGTTTGCCGGGTAACCATTAGTGCCAAGGAAGGGCAGAAAAGCAATGAAGTTAGGATGCTGTAATTGCGAGGGGTTCTGTGTGCCGTGCGGTATGATAGGAAGGCGCTTTTCAAGGTCTCACCGAAGGGGAGAGAGTGAACCATGGTGATGACGAGATCGGGTTATCTCATCCTTGACCGAGCTGACAATGTCGCCGTTGCCTTGCGCCGACTCGAGGTGGGAGAACGGCTTGAGGAACAGGCAGTGGTGGTTCGCGAGGTCATTTCCGCGGGGCACAAAGTTGCCATCGCCGAGATCGGGACCGGCGCAGCGGTCGTCAAATACGGCCGACCGATCGGTTTCGCGGCCAAGCCGATTGCGCCTGGTCATGCCGTGCACGTCGACGCCATAACCCTGGGCCACCATATCTGCAACTATCGGCCGGGAGCTGCCGCCCGTCCAGCAGTGCTGGTGCCGGTGGACAAGCGACGGACCTTTGACGGTTACCCCCGTGCCGACGGAAGGGTGGGGACCCGCAACTATCTCGGCATTATCTCGACGGTGAGTTGTTCGGGGGATGTGGCACAGATGATTGCCGATGCCGTTTCCCGTCAGCTACTGCCGCACTATCCGGGGATTGACGGGGTGGTGGCGGTGACCCATGGTTCCGGCTGTTGTCTGGCGCCGG
>JAZBPM010000168.1:0-4516 GCA_036351615.1 Desulfofustis sp. | reverse complement strand
AAGCACGGATCGACAGCGCCTGCCAACCTATCCGGGTTTTCTGCTCAACCGCACCGCCCTGCGGGCCGCCGATCTGATCTTTACCAATTGGCGCAGCGACCGCCAATTGCTGGGACAATTGGTTCCTCAGCAGCGGGTCTACCACCTTGCTCCCCGGATCGTCCCCGATGATTTCACCTTCGACCTGGTTTCCCGCCGGGCTCTTCGTGATCAATGGTCGACCGGCGAGCGTCGAATTGTGATGACCGCAGCAATGCTCCGGCCGGGGGCCAAAACCGTCGGCGTTCAGAAAGTCATCGACAGCTGTGCCGAATTGCACCGCCGCGGTCTCGAAATCCTCCTGATCATCGCCGGCGACGGCCTGGACCGAGCCCTGCTCGAGCGGCACGGCCGCGAGAAACTGCCCGGGAACGTCATCTTCCTCGGCAAGGTTCCACGCAGCGAACTCTATCGGTATTACAGTGCCGCCGACGTCTTTGCCTTTCCCGGCATCCGGGAATCCCGCGGCATGGTCTACCTCGAAGCCCAGGCGGCCGGCCTGCCGGTCGTCGCGTTTGGTGACTGGGGTGCCGCCGATACGGTCATCCACGAAAAGACCGGTCTGCTCGCACCGGCCGTGCAGCCGAAACTGTTCACCGACTACCTTGAACGTATCCTGACCCGCCGCGACGAACGGATCGCCATGCGCGAAGCGGCCAAAAACCATATTCGCGCCAACCACGATGCAGCCGTTGGCTATCGCCTCATCGAGGAGATCCTGGCGGATCTTGTCGCCAGGCACCGCCGCACACCCCGCCGTCTGTCGTCCGCCGGCCGGTGACCGATTCACTGCGCGCCGTCGAGGGCTGACACAACAGGCAAGCCAGGCACATCTTGACTGCAGAGAGCTTTTTCCGTTACGATCGGCTGCCGAGCCATAGAAAATGCTTTACCTTTGTAGTGAGTATCTGTATAGAGGGCTCGTTTTTTACAATCGCAGCGGAGGATAACCGTGCAGGGAGAGAACACGTGAAGCAGACCATGGAACGCTGGAACACCACCAAGTCGGCGGAGCTCTACGGAGTGCCGGAATGGAGCGGAGGCTATTTCTCCATCGCCGCCAACGGTGAAATGATGGTCCTGCCCGCCGGCGGTGCCGATGATCGTGCCGTCAGCATCAGCAAAGTCGCCGAGGGGGTCAAGGCGAGAGGCCTGGACATGCCGGTGCTGCTCCGCGTCGAAAATATCCTCGATGCCCAGATCGCAATTCTCAATGAGACCTTTCAGCAAGCCATGACCGAACTCGGCTATCGCGGCTCCTTTCTCGGTGCCTACCCGATCAAGGTCAACCAGCAGCAACAGGTCGTCGAGCAGATTACCCATTACGGTTCTCGTTATCATCATGGCCTCGAAGCCGGCAGCAAGGCCGAACTGATCGCCGCGATGGGAACCATGCGGGACCGCAAATCGGTTCTGATCTGCAATGGCTACAAAGACGAGGAGTTTATCGATCTCGGCCTCTACGCGACCAAACTCGGCTTTACCTGCATCCTCGTCGTCGAGCGCCCGGACGAGTTACCGCTCATCCTGGAACGTTCGAAGCAACTCGGCGCCACACCGATTCTCGGGATCAGGATCAAGCTCGCCTCCCAGGCAACCGGCCACTGGGCCGAATCGGGTGGCGACCGGTCGATTTTCGGCCTGGACACCAACCAGGTGATTAAAGCGATCGACCTGCTCACGGCCGAGGACATGCTCGATTGTCTGCAGATGGTCCACTATCACCTCGGCTCGCAGATCTCCAATATCCGGGAGATCCGCTCCGCCGTCAGCGAGGCCTGCCGGGTCTTCATCGGCCTGGTCCGGGAAGGAGCCCGGGTCACCTATCTCGATCTCGGCGGCGGACTGGCCGTTGACTACGACGGCTCGCAATCCAATTTCCTGTCGAGCCGCAATTACTCGATCAACGAATACTGTACGGATATCATCGAAGCGGTGATGACCTCACTCGACGAGGAAGGTATCGACCACCCGATCATCATCACCGAATCGGGTCGGGCCCTGGTCGCCTATTACTCGATCCTGCTCTTCAACGTGCTCGATGTCGCCAGATTCCGGCCCGATCCGTTGCCGGAGAAGCTGCCCGAAGATTGTCCGTCGCAGATCCATTACATGATGGAGACCCTGGACGGCCTGACCATTCGCAACCTCCAGGAAAGCTTCAACGATATCCTCTTCTACCGCGACGAGGCCCGCCACCTGTTCCACCACGGAACCATAAACCTGCGCCAGCGGGCCCTGGCCGAGCAGATCTTCTGGACGACCATCGCCCGGATCGCCGAGTTGTCCAAGGAGCTCAAGCATATCACTCCTGAGCTGGCCGATTTGGATCGTGTACTTTCTGACATTTATTACTGCAATTTCAGTGTCTTCCAGTCTCTTCCCGACGCCTGGGCGATCGGCCAGCTGTTCCCGATCATGCCGATTCACCGGCTCAACGAGGAACCGACAGTCAACGCGGTGCTTGCCGATATCACCTGCGATTGCGACGGCAAGATCGACCAGTTCATCGACCGGCGAGGCGTCAGGCGCTATCTGCCGCTCCATGAACTGAACAATACCGACGAGTATCTGCTTGGCGCCTTTCTCGTCGGCGCTTACCAAGAAACGCTCGGCGACCTGCACAACCTGCTCGGCGACACCAATGTGGTAACGATCCGTATCATGGACAACGGCGAGTTCGAATTCGTCAACGAGCTGGAGGGCGACACCGTCGCCGATGTCCTGTCCTATGTCGAATATGATACGAAACACCTGTTCAACAGTTTCCGCAAGACAGCGGAGCGGGCGGTGCGGGCCGGACGGATCTCGCCGCAGGAACGCAAGGAGATTGTCCAGGCCTTCGAGGCCGGCCTGCGCGGCTATACCTATTTCGAGCGCTGAGCCGGCTCGGCGCTGCAACGGCTTTTTTTGGGCCACAACCCCCGGAGACGACAGATGGCACATGTACTGATTATCGGAGCCGGCGGCGTCGGCAGCGTAGTTGCCCACAAATGCGCCCAGGTTCCCTCCGTTTTTTCACAGATTTCCCTGGCCAGCAGGACGAAAAGCAAATGCGACGCCATCGCGGCATCGGTCATGGCGCGAACCGGTATCGATGTTGCCACCTTCGCGCTGGATGCCGACCAGGTCGCAGACTCGGTAGCATTGATCGATCAGCTCAAACCGGACCTGCTGCTCAACGTCGCGCTGCCCTACCAGGACCTGGCGCTGATGGACGCCTGTCTGAAGACCGGTGTCGACTATCTCGATACCGCCAACTACGAACCACCCGACGAGGCCAAATTCGAATACAAGTGGCAGTGGGCCTATCGACAGCCGTTCGAAGAAGCGGGCCTGACCGCTCTGCTCGGTTCCGGCTTCGATCCCGGCGTCACCAACGTCTTTTGCGCCTGGGCCCAAAAACATCACTTCGACGAGATCCACGAGCTGGACATTATCGACTGCAACGCCGGCGATCACGGCCAGCATTTCGCGACCAATTTCAACCCGGAAATAAACATCCGCGAGATCACCCAGCGCGGCCGCTACTGGGAACACGGCGAGTGGGTCGAAACCGATCCGCTGTCCTGGTCGATGACCTATGACTTCCCCGAGGGCATCGGCCCGAAGAAATGCTTTCTGATGTATCACGAGGAGTTGGAGTCACTGGTGCTGCACCTCAAGGGGCTGAAGCGGGCACGTTTCTGGATGACCTTTTCCGAACAGTATCTGACCCATCTACGGGTCTTGGAAAACGTCGGCATGACCCGGATCGACCCCGTCGATTATAAGGGCACGCCGGTCGTGCCGCTGCAGTTTCTCAAGGCGGTGCTGCCGGAGCCGGCCTCGCTCGGTCCGCTGACCACCGGTCGCACCTGCATCGGCTGCCTGCTCAAGGGCATCAAGGACGGCCGGCGGAAGCAACTCTATATCTACAATATCTGCAACCACGAGGATGCCTACCGAGAGGTGGGCTCCCAGGCGATCAGCTATACCACCGGAGTACCGGCGATGATCGGGGCGATGATGATGCTGACCGGCGCCTGGAAACGGCCCGGTGTCTGGCATATGGAACAATTCGACCCGGACCCCTTTATGGCGGCCCTCAATCAACACGGCCTGCCCTGGCAGGCCATTGAACCCTGATGAACAGCGGCCTCTCATTCGACCCGGAACAGGTACACACCCCGGCCTTTGTCGTTGACGAAGGGTTGCTGCGCCGCAACCTGGCGATTCTCGATACCATCAAACAGCGCACCGGCTGCCGAATTCTGCTGGCTTTGAAATGTTTTGCCATGTTCAGCGTCTTTCCGCTGCTGCGCACCGTTTTGGACGGCACCTGTGCCAGTTCCCCGCACGAGGCGCGACTCGGCCGCGAAGAATTCGGCGGCGAAGTTCATGCCTTCGCGGCCGCCTATTCGCCCGATGACATTGAGGAACTGGCTGCCACCACCGATCACCTGGTTTTCAATTCGTTCAACCAGCTGGCCCGTTT
>JAZBPM010000167.1:0-8156 GCA_036351615.1 Desulfofustis sp. | reverse complement strand
TTGTTTTCGGGGTGCTGCCGATCCTGCTGCTCCTCGTTGCCAGCTTCCTCGGCCAGGACCCGGAGGCCTTTTTCGAGTTGTCTTTCTCCCTGGACGCCTACCGGCAACTCATCGATCCCGGCTATCTCAGGGTCCTGTTGCGCTCGGTCTGGTTGGCTGTAATGACCACCGTCTTCTGCCTGATCATCGGCTATCCCTTCGCCTGGCTGACGGCCCGCCTCAACCGCCGCTCGCGGATGCTGGTGCTGATCTTGTTGATGATCCCCTTCTGGACCAATTCATTGGTCAGGACCTATGCAATTCGGATGGTCCTCGGTACTCAGGGACTGCTCAACACGCTGCTGCTCCACCTCGGGCTCATCGACGCCCCGATCAGGCTGCTCTATACCGATACCGCCGTGGTGCTCGGCCTTTTCTACCTGATGCTGCCGTTCATGATCCTGCCGCTCTATGCCACCATGGAGAAATTCGATTTTCGACTGGTCGAAGCGGCCCGCGATCTCGGGGCCGGGTTCCCGGCCACCTTCCGCAGTATCGTCTGGCCGCTGACCCTACCCGGCGTGCTGGCCGGCTGCATCATGGTCTTCGTGCCGACCATGGGTCTGTTCTACGTCGCCTCCCTGCTCGGCGGCGCCCGCCAGTTGCTCGTCGGCAACCTGATCCACCAGCAATTCCTCAACGCCCGCAACTGGCCACTCGGTTCAGCGACCAGCGTCGCACTGATCATCATCATGGCGCTGATGCTCTGTGTCTATTGGCTGTTCATGAGAAACCTGGCCCTGCGGAGCCATCAGCCATGAATGCGGTGCGACTGATCTATTTCACGCTTATCTTCGGCTATCTCTATCTGCCGATCATCGTATTGATCATCAACTCCTTCAATGCCAACCGCTACGGCCTCAGCTGGGATGGCTTCACCCTGCAATGGTTTCCGGCCATGCTGGCCAACGCCGGGCTGATGGAAGCGGCAAAAAACTCATTGGCCGTGGCCTTCTCGGCGGCGACTGCGGCAACGCTGCTCGGCGCACTGGCCGCCATCGGCTTTCGCCTCTACCGCTTTGCCGGCCGGCGCATCCTGCAGGGCACCCTGATGACATTGATGATGGCACCGGACATTATCCTGGCCATCGCCTTGCTGGTCCTGTTCGTCGTTCTCGGCGTTTCACTCGGGTTCTGGTCTCTGTTGCTGGCCCACATCACCTTCTGTCTGCCGTTTACGACGATGACCATCGTCGCCCGGCTGCAGGGGTTCAATCCGTTCCTGCTCGATGCCGCCCGCGACCTGGGAGCCTCGGAAAGTCAAGTCCTCGGCCGGATCGTGCTGCCGCTGCTCAGTCCCGCGCTGATCGCCAGCTGGTTGCTGGCCTTTACGCTGTCTCTCGATGATGTTATTGTCAGCTCGTTCGTCACCGGCCCGTCTTTCGACGTGCTGCCGCTGAAAATCTTTTCGATGGTCAAGGTGGGCGTCAAACCCGAGGTCAACGCGTTGTCGACCCTGATGGTCGCCCTGTCCCTGATCCTGGTGATTATCAGTCAGCTTTTATTGAAGGAGAAAGAACATGACGCCTAAACGATTTTTGCACACCATCTGCCTCTGCTCCCTGCTCTGCGCCGTCTCGGCTTCAGCCGCAGAGAAAGTCTATATCTACAACTGGACCGAATATATTCCCGACACGGTCCTCCGGCAGTTTACCGCGGAAACCGGCATCGAAGTCATTTACACCACCTACGACAGCAACGAGACCATGTACGCCAAGTTGAAGCTCGTCGACGATGACGGCTACGACCTGGTGGTGCCGTCCACCTATTACGTCAATAAGATGGGCCGGGAAGACATGCTGGTACCGCTCGACCATGAACTGCTCCCGCATCTCGGCGATCTCGATCCGAACCTGATGGATCGGCCGTTCGATCCGGGCAACGTCTACTCGATTCCCTATATGTGGGGATCGACCGGCATCGGCGTCAACAGTAATGAGATCCTGCCGGAAACCATCGATTCCTGGCAGGATCTCTGGAAGCCCGAATTCAAGGGACGCCTGCTGCTGCAGGACGACATGCGCGAAGTCTTTCACATGGCCCTGAAGATCAAAGGGTACTCGAGCAACAGCCGGGATCCCGAACAGATCGAGCAGGCCTACCAACTCCTCCGGGAGCTGATGCCCAATGTCCTGCTCTTCAACAGCGATTCGCCGCGACTTCCCTACCTGGCCGGCGAAGTGAGCATCGGCATGATCTGGAACGGGGAGGCCTGGATGGCCCAGCAGGAAAATCCGGCCATCGTCTACATCTACCCACGGGAAGGCGCGGCCTTTTGGGTCGACAGTTTCGTGATTCCGAAGGGGGCGCGCAACATCGACAACGCCCATGCCTTCATCGATTTCATGCTCAGACCCGAAATCGCGAAAATCTGCGTCGAGGAAAACGGCTATGCCACGCCAGTCCTCGGCGCCATCGCGCTGCTCGACGAAGAAGTCCGCAATAGTCCGGTCATCTTCCCGGCCGCCCGGATCGTCGAAAACGGTGAATTTCAGACCGATGTCGGTGAGGCCCTGCCAATTTACCAGCAGTACTGGGAAAAGCTGCGGACGGGCCAATAGCCCCGCAGCGGTCGAGCCCGGATAATGACAGCACATGAGGCGCTGATCGTAATCGCCGGTGCGTTCCTGACGGCTGCCTGCTGCCAATGGCTGGCCTGGCGGGTCAACCTGCCGGCGATCCTGTTTCTGCTGCTGGCCGGCATGCTGGCCGGACCGGTACTCGGCGCGCTCGACCCGGACCTATTACTCGGCGACCTGCTGCTGCCCTTCGTCTCACTGAGCGTTGCGATCATCCTCTTTGAAGGCAGTATTACCCTGAAGTTCCATGAGTTGCGGGGGATTCAGGGGGTCGTCCGCAACATGCTGACCTTCGGCCTGGTGATCACCTGGCTGATCACTACCGTCGCGGCCCACTTCATAACCGGCCTCGGTTGGGAAATCGCCTTTCTCTTCGGGGCACTGACGGTCGTCACCGGACCGACGGTAATCGCCCCCCTGCTGCGGGCGGTCAGGCCCACCCCGGCGGTCGCCGGTGTTTTGCGTTGGGAAGGGATCGTCATCGACCCGATCGGCGTGGCGCTTGCCGTCCTGGTATTTGAATTCATCGTCGCCGACAGTACCCAGCAGGCCTGGAGCCGAACCGTTCTGGTCTTTGCCCAGATCGTCGGTGTCGGCGCCTTGATCGGGGTAGCCGCCGGCTATCTGTTCGGCCTGGTGCTCAGAAACCGCGCCCTGCCCGATTTTTTGCAGAACGTGGCCACCCTGACGATGATCTTCGTCACGTTCGTGTTGGCCGACACCCTGCAACCGGAATCGGGACTGGTCACCGTTACCGTGTTCGGCGTCTGGCTGGCCAATATGCCGGGCGTAGCCCTCGACGAAATCTTGCGCTTCAAGGAAAACCTCAGCGTCCTGCTGATTTCACTGCTCTTTCTGCTGCTCACCGCCCGCCTCGACCTGACCGCCCTGATCGGGCTCGGTTGGGGTGGGGTTATCATCTTTCTGACCGTGCAATGCCTGGCCCGGCCGGTCAATGTCCTGCTCAGCTCCCTTGGCTCGCGCTTGCGGCTGCAGGAGCGTCTCTTCCTGGCATGGGTCGCCCCGCGCGGTATCGTCGCCGCGGCCATTTCCTCGCTGTTCGCTCTCAAACTCGAATCGGCCGGCTTTGCCGATGCCCACTTGCTCGTCCCGCTGACCTTTACCATCATCATCGGCACCGTTCTGCTGCAAAGCGCCACGGCACCCCCGCTCGCCCGCTTGCTCGGCATTACCAAGCAGGAACCCCGCGGCTTTCTGATCATCGGCGCCAACCCTGTCGCCCGGACAATCGGGGCCGCTCTGGCCCGGCAAAACGTCAGGGTGCTGCTCGCCGATACCGACCGGAATCAGATCAAAATCGCCCAACAGGAAGGTCTGGAAACCTACCAGGGCAACCCATTCCCCGATTATGCCGATCAGCGTCTCAATCTGGCCGGCATCGGCACCATGCTGGCGCTATCGCCGGACGACGACATCAATTATGCGGCTGCCCTCCGCTATCGCCAGGAGCTCGGTCGGAACAACCTGTTCATTATCAGCGGCGACCGCAGCGAGACCGACGCCACCGCTCCCCGGTGGACGCCCTCGCATCGGCTCTTCAACCGATTCTGCAGGCCGGTCTCTTATCGAAAACTCCATGAACTGCTGACTGGCGGAGCGGAGATCCGGGGCGAGCCGCTGCCTCAGCAGCAGGCCATAGACGCGCCCGAACTGTGCGATACCGAGGCGATTCCCCTTTTCTATACCGATCCCGACGAGCGGATCATCGTCTTCGGCAGTCATTTGCGCCGGCCACCGCCGGCCGGTTCAACCTTGTATTCGCTCTATCCCGCTGAAAACGCTAAGAGCACCTGACAAAGCCAAGGTCGGGAGGTGTCCTGCCGGCTTGTACCGAGCTCTTTTCTTCCCTCTTCCATGACGACAGCCCGCACCGAATATGAAAAGCTCTGCCACGACCACCAGGGCTGGTTTGCTGTGCCGCAGGGTGCCGCATCGTGAAAGTGAGCGCGGGACAGGTTAAAACCTGTCCCGCCGCAGGATAAGATTACCGATCGAAATTTGTTCCCGGCAAAGCGCTTTTGAATCAAAATAATCTTTGACAAACATCACCGTTTATTATCATATAAGAACCGATCGAGCGCTCGGTAGTGACCGGTCGCGGGGCTGTCCATGTTCTATGGCCGCACAACTCATAGAAAACCTATTCGCTGCGGAGGTATTATGGGTATGAAGACGCTGTATCAGGAAGTGATGGACCTGAACCAAATGGAGGACAGCGACCCAAAAGAGGCTGCTGCCAAGGCCTTTTTCGAAAAACTCAACGCAATGGAAATGCCCGAATACTTCAACTGGGCGCAGGAGATCTTCGAAGACTTGCACGTCAAAGAACGGGGTGACAAAACAGCCCTGATCTGGACGGACATCCACAGCAAAGAAGTCAGGCAGTTCACCTATCGAGAATTTGCCGCCAACGGCAATCGCTGCCTGAACCGTCTGCGTAGCGCCGGGGTCGACAAAGGCGACAATCTCTACATGATGATACCAATTGCCCCGGAGACCTGGTTTTCCACCTATGCCTGCGTCAAGGGCGGCATTGTCAATGTGCCGACGGCAACGACCATGACCCTGCGGGAAATGGAATTCCGCTTTCGCACCTATCCACCGGATTGCATTATCGCCGCGGAAACCTTTACCGAAATGATCGACGAGGCGCTCGATCTGACCGGCTCGAAACCAAAAATCAAGATCGTTCTGGGAAGCAAATCGGGATGGGTCAGCTACGACGATCTGGCCAAGGAGTCAGCGGAAGCGGTCAGCGCCAAAACGAAATCCAACGACCTGCTCTTTTGCTTTTTCACCTCCGGCACCACCGGCCTGCCCAAGCGGGTCGGACATACGGCGGTATCTTATCCGGTCGGTCACCTGTCCACCTCGGTGATGGCCGGTCTCCGGACCGACGATATCCACCACAATCTCGGCGCTCCCGGCTGGGCCAAATGGGCCTGGAGCTCGTTTTTTGCGCCCCTCAATGTCGGCGCCACCGCCACCGCGTTCTCTTTTACCGCTCTTGACGGCATGGCCTACATGGAATGCCTGACCAAGCACAAAATCTCGGTTTTCTGTGCTCCGCCGACAGCCTGGCGGGCGTTCATCAACCTCGACACCTCCGGGTTCGACTTCTCGCACCTGCGGCAGTCCATTGGTGCCGGCGAACCGCTGAATCCCGAAGTCATCACCCGCTGGCATAAAATGACCGGCACCGAGATCCGGGACTTCTACGGCCAGACCGAATCGACGGCAATGATCGGCAATGCCCCCTGGATGAGCGGCAAAATGCGCAAAGGCTCATTCGGCCGACCGTCATTCATGTACGACGTCGCCCTCGTCGATGATGAAGGCAAGGAAATCACCACCCCCGACGAACCGGGCCATATCGTCGTCCGCCTCGACCGCTGGCGGGCTATCGGCCTGTTCACCGAATACATCGGCAACCCGGAAAAAATGGCCGGCGTCTTCATCGACAACTACTATTATACCGGTGACCGGGCCAGCATCGACCAGGACGGCTATTGGTGGTTTGTCGGTCGCAGCGACGACGTCATCAAATCGTCGGATTTCCGGGTCGGCCCGTTCGAGGTGGAAAGCGCCCTGATGGAACATCCGGCCGTTGCCGAGACCGCCGTGGTCGGTGTCCCGGACGAGAAGCGGCACCAGTTGGTCAAGGCCTTCGTGATCCTCAAGCAGGGACAGAAGCCGTCCCGGGAACTGGCCCTAGAAATCTTCCGCCACACCATCGACATCCTCGCCAAATTCAAGATCCCGCGGATCATCGAGTTCGTCACCGAGGTCCCGAAGACGCTGAGCGGCAAAATCAGGCGCGTCGAATTGCGCGAGCGCGAGATCGAGCGGCAGCAGCAAAGCGGGCAGACGCCGGCGCAGGAGTACTATTATTGGGATTTCCCAGAACTTTCTTCCAAGAAGGGATAATACCGGCAGGTGCCGGGCGCCGACTGCATCCTCGTGCCCGGCACCTGCCGCCAGATTTCTCCGGAGCATGAACCATGATTTTTGAATTGAGTGAGGAGCAACGGCTGATTCGCGATACGGTACGGGATTTTGCCACGGCGGAGATCGCCCCGTCGGCCGGCGAACGTGACGAACAGGAGCGGTTCGATCGCCCGTTGATGTTCGACAAACTCGCCGAACTCGGACTGACCGGCATCATTTTCCCCGAGCAGTACGATGGCGGCGCGGCCGATTACATCAGCTACGCCATCGCCGTCGAGGAACTCTCCCGGGTCTGCGCGTCCACCGGCGTTACCCTGTCGGCCCACATCTCGCTCTGCGCCAACCCGATTTTCCTGTTCGGCACCGAGGAACAGAAACAACGCTTTCTCGCTCCGCTGGCCCGGGGCGAGAAGCTCGGCGCCTTCGGCCTGACCGAACCGGCTGCCGGCTCCGACGCCGGTAGTACCCGGACCACCGGGATAAAAACCGACGGCGGCTGGCTGCTCAACGGCACCAAGATCTTTATCACCAACGCCGGGGATGCCGACACCTATGTGGTGCTGGCCCGAACCGACAGGGATGCGAAAAAGCACCACGGCATCAGCGCCTTTGTCGTGGAGAAAGGAACCCCGGGGTTCAGCTTCGGCAAAAAGGAAAAGAAGATGGGCATTCGCTCGTCGCCAACCATGGAGCTGGTCTTCACCGACTGCCTGGTGCCGACGGACAACCTGCTCGGCGCCGAGGGAGAAGGATTCCGGGTGGCGATGAAGACCCTTGACGGCGGCCGCATCGGCATCGCCGCCCAGGCCCTCGGCATCGCCCAGGGAGCACTTGACCAGAGCATTGCCTACGCCCGGGAACGCAGCCAGTTCGGCAATCCGATCGGCTCCTTCCAGGGCGTCCAGTTCCAACTGGCCGACATGGCCACCCAGACCGAGGCAGCCCGGCTGCTCGTCTACCAGGCCGCCTATCGAGCCAGCGCCGGCCTGTCCTATTCACAGGCCTCGGCGATGGCCAAACTGATGGCCAGTGAAACGGCGATGAAGGTGACCACCCAGGCCGTCCAGATCTTCGGCGGTTATGGCTATACCCGTGATTTCCCGGTGGAGCGGATGATGCGCGATGCCAAGATTACCGAAATCTATGAAGGAACGAGTGAGATCCAACGCCTGGTCATCGGTACGTCGCTGATCCGGGGATGACCAGCGGGTATCGTGGGCATTGAGCGACAGAAAAAAGGGAACGCCGCAACCGTGCTGCTGCAATTTCCCTTTTGTTCTGCAGTCAATTTAGCTAGGGTTATCGATAGCGGGACCATAACGAATCGACAGAGTATCCGACGCCACCCCTATTGAAGAGACACGACCAATGCTCACTACAGACACCCGAGAAGTCGCCACCCAGATCAAAAACAAGGAACTGGTCAAGGAACGCCGCCGCCAGATCGTCGACGCGGCGGTACCGCTGTTCATCGAACGCGGCTATCACAAGACCACAACCAGGGCTCTGGCCCAGGCCACCGGCCTGTCCATCGGTTCCATGTACGAGTACATCTCGACCAAGGACGAT
>JAZBPM010000166.1:0-9513 GCA_036351615.1 Desulfofustis sp. | reverse complement strand
TCCCGGGCCGCAGCCGACATCGAGGATGTGCGATGGCTCCGCGGTGCCGATGGCGCGGGAGATTAGACCCTTCCAGCGATTGGCGGTCGATCCCCTGGCGAAGTCCCGCCAGCTGGATTGCAGGTAGTCGCTGGCTCTTTCGTCCCAGTGTTTGATGATACCGGTTTGGTCGAGTGTGGTCATGACAGCTGTTTTGTTGACTGTACTGTTCGACGGTTTGCTGGGTTAGGGCCTGCCAGCCCTTCCGACCATGACGCCGATTTTCGTTGTTCGTTGTGACGCTCCGACATGGGGTTAGTTCGGAACGTGACAGGATATCACTATGCTGAATGTTTGCAAGGCTGTTGTGACCACGGTGCTGGAGACGGTATCTCTGTCTCGCTCGATACCGGTCCCGTCTCGGATGGTGGTTCGGATACTCATGATGGTGTGCGGGGCTCGCAGATGCCGCGGTCGGTAACGTCACCCGCTCAAACCCGGTAAACTGTGGCCCCGGCTGCACACATCACCAGTCGGGGATGACTGTGACGGATGTTTCGATGCTTGCAAAAAGTGGTTTCCGGTGTTCATATGCCACAAATAAAAATTGCGCATCATTTTTCAGGAAAGATACGAGGTGGAAATCATGAAACAGAAGGTGGTTGTTATCGGTGCGGTTGCTGCGGGCCCCAAGGCGGCTGTCAGGATCAAACGGCTGCGGGCCGAGTCGGAAGTCGTGCTGATCGATCAGGATACCTACATCTCCTATGGTGGCTGCGGTATTCCCTACTATGTGTCTGGCGATGTTCCGGATGAAAAGGAGCTTCGCTCCACCAGTTTTCATATGGTTCGGGACGAGCGGTTTTTCGAGAAGGCCAAGGGAGTTACAACCATGACCGGAACCCGGGCGCTGGCCATCGATCGACAGCAGAAATCAGTTCTGGTCGAGAACCTCAAAACCGGCGAGCAGCAGCAACTCAGCTACGACAAACTCCTGCTGGCCACCGGCAGTGAGCCGGTGATGCTGCCCATCCCCGGGGTTGACCTGCAGGGAGTTTTCACCGTCAACGACCTGCATAAAGCGATTGCCATCAAGGACCTGATCGCCAAGGGCCGGGTCGGCAAAGTCGCGGTCATCGGTGGCGGCGCCATCGGCGCCGAAATGGCCGAGGCGTGCAAGGATCTCTGGGGACTGGAGGTGGCGCTCGTCGAGTTCAAAGAGCAACTGCTGCCCAATTTAGTCGACTGGGAAATGGCGGAAATACTCGCCAAACATCTACGGGACAACGGTGTTGATGTTTACTTGCAGGAGGGGGCCGTCGAGGTTCTCGGAAATGAGGACGGCTGGGTCCGTGGCCTGCGGACGAACCAGCGTACCATCGAGGCGGATTTGGTGCTGATGGCCGCCGGGGTCCGTCCCCAATCGACCTTGGCCCGAGAGGCGGGGCTCAACGTATCGGGGGGCGGGGCGATTGTCGTCAACGAACACATGCAGACGTCCGATCCGGATATCTACGCCGCCGGAGATTGTGTCGAGATCACCAACCTGGTCTCGGGCTCGAAGTTTTTTGCCCCGCTCGGCTCACTGGCCAACAAGGAGGGCCGGGTCGCCGGTGACAATATCGCCGGAATCCCTTCCGTTTTCAAGGGCGGCGTCGGCAGTTTCATCATGAAGGCCTTCGAGATGAGCATCGGTTCCGCCGGCCTCACCCTGGCCGCGGCCCGGGCAGCCGGCTACGATGCCGACTTGTCGCTGACGTCGCCGAGCGATCGGGCCCATTTTTACCCGACCCAGGCGGTTGCCTGCTTCCTGCTCGTTTTTGACCGACGCACCCGCCGGGTGCTCGGCATGCAGGGAATCGGCCCGATGGGCGAGGGCATTCTCGCTCGGATTAACGGGGCGGCGCCGCTGCTGTGCGAGGGTGCGGTAATCGAAGACTTCAACAATATTGAGATGGCCTATTCTCCCCCGTTCTCGGCAGCCATCGATTCGATCAACGCCGCTTCCTATGTGGCCGAGAATATCTGTGACGGGCGGATGCGAAAGATCGACATCCGTGATTTCCTGGCATTCATGGAGAATCCTGACAGCCGGCCGGACTGGCTGCTCCTTGATGTGCGGCATCCGCGTGAAGCGGAGCCGTTTATCGAGCGGTTCGGTAGCGATCGCTGGCTGGCGCTGCCCTATGATGAAGTCCGAGAGCGCTATCGTGAACTTCCCAACGACAAGACACTGGTTATCGTCTGTAACGCCGGATCGCGTTCTTACGAGACTCAGCTCTATCTCCGGCAGGTCGGCATCGAGCGGACCCTGGTATTGGCCGGGGGCATGAATATCGTGCGTCGGTTATCGGTCGATTGGTTGCCGTAGCGCTCCCGTGCATTTTTGCTCTTTGAGAATCTTTGCCAATTTGTTAGAAGATGGTTAGGAATGGCAGTATGGTGTGATTCTCAGAGCAGGGAGGGGGGATGGTCGAACCGAAGACCGAGCATATGATCGAGGAGATCAGGGCAAACGTGCGTAGTGGGGACCGCCTCAAGGCACGTCTGGTCCTTGCCCATATTGATGAGGTTGATGAACGGACTGGCAACCGGCTGATCTATGAGGTTTCACGCGGCGAGCCCTCGTTTGCTGTGCCGCTGCTCTGTCATCTACTTACCGAGCACCCGGCACTGGCCGGTTCGCTGTCGGCCGTTCGGGAACTGCTGTTTTCCAGTCTGCTCGCCTATCCGGAACAGATCGGCACGTTTCTGCTGTCCGCCGATATCAGCGACAAGACCCCGATCATTCAACTGGTTGGGGAAATGAAGTATGAGCATGCCACCTCGGCGCTGCTCGAGTTGATCGATACGGTGCATGACGAGGCCTTGATTCTGCTGATCATCGAAACGCTCGGTGATATCGGTGATCCGCAAGCCATCAATACCCTGACCGATTATCTCTATGCCGCCAACCGCGAGATGATTCTGGCCGCCGTTCGGGCCCTCGGTCAAGTCGGCACGCCGACGGCCATGCACCGACTGGCCGAACGGATGGGCACCGATAACGAGATTGACTTCAAGATCTTGTCGATCTTCGCTGAAGTCCAGGACCAGGTGTCACTTGACAAGCTCAACGACACCTTGCGCTCGCATTACGCACACATGCGGACCTTTGCCAAACAGGAACTGATCACCATCGGGCCGAAGTCGGTGCCGTTGCTCATTGAAAACCTGCGGCATCACGATCAGGATTTTTTGATTCACAGTCTCAATGTCCTCGGTGAAATCGGTGATGAGTCGGCGGTCAAACCAATCAGGAAGCTGTTGGAAAGCGAGCCCCGTGATGCCAATGTCCGGTTTGCCGCCTACGAGGCGCTGGCCCTGTTGCCGCTGCGCAAAGGGGCGTATACGCTGACCGCCGGTCTATCCGATGCCGAAGAGCATGTCTGCATCGCCGCTGCCCGGGCCATTGAGAAGAATTATTCGGATATTATCGTTGCCGGGCTAAAAAATCTGCTGCGTAGTGGTGACGACGAGGCACACCATATCACCAAGATCATCGTAGACGCCCAGGTCGATCGGTTGTTTCTCAGCCTGGCCAGAGAAGATTTCTTTTTGGAAATGGCGCTGACCTATCTGCCGCGCACCCATCGAGACATTCGCACTCATTATGCCGGTCTGTTGAGGAAGGCCGGTTTTGCCGAAGCCGCTACCAAGATTCTGGGAGAACAGGAAACCACCATCCGGCCAAAGGTTGTCGCGGTTGATGATTCACGCATGATTCTCAACATCTACAAGGCAACATTGCACGAGCTTGGCTACGAGCCGGTGCTTTTTGAGTTTCCCGCATCGGCGCTGGACTGGCTGCGCCGGGAAAAACCGCTGCTCGTCCTGACCGACCTGAACATGCCCGAAATAACCGGTATCCAGTTGACCGAAAAAATCCGGGAAATCTATCCGGCAAAAATCCTGCCGATCATCATGGTGACCACCCAGAACGAAGCGATGGATAACGAAGCGGCCCGAACGGCCGGGGTGAACCGGATTCTGCACAAACCGTTCAGTGCTGCTTCCCTGAAGGCGGCAATGGCTGACGAGTTGCGTTGAGCAATTCCGGCAATCGATCGAAATAGCGGCCGACGTCGCTCGGTTGGTGGGCGTCGGAACCGGGGATGAGTGCAATACCCAGTTCACTGGCGCGCATGAGAATATCGGTCGGCGGGAAGGGAGTTCCATGTAGGTCGAAACCGGAGGTGTTGACCTCCAGCGCCATGCCGGAGCGGCGGACAGTCGCGAGCAGGACCTCAATTTGCTGCCGGTGCGCTTCTGAGAAACGACGGCCGGGGAGATGACGCAGGCCGGCATCGAGATGACAGAGCACGTCGGCCGGGATTGTTGCGACCGCCTCGATGAGCGCGTCAAAATAATGACTGAGGAGCTCTTCGCAGCCATAGCGTTCCATGATTTCCAGATTGTCGCGTTTCCGGCTGAGCAGGTTCAGATGACACCGAGCATCGGGCAATCGGTGGAAATGATAGGACAGGCCGACCCGATCCCAATTGCGTGACTTGAGCCGCTCGATAATCACTTCCGGGCATTCGGGATTGTAACCGACCTCCACGCCGAGACCGATTTGTAGTCGATCGCCATACCGGCTGCGCAATCGATCTCCTTCACTGAAGTAAAAATCGAAATCGTCGTCACAGAGCCAAGTTCGCGGGGTATAATCGATGCCGGCCTCGAGATGCTCGAGGAAGGTGATTCGCTGCAGGCCTTTGCCGATAGCAGCTATGACGTAGTCTTCCATGGTGCCGGTGGCATGGCCGCAGAGATACGTGTGGACGTGGCCGTCGGCCGATAGATCAAGCTCCATTGGAAAAAACCTGTTGCAGGGCGGTGCTGGAATAGAGTCCGGCAAACAAGAGGGGCGGGGATCTGACCGGCGGATCAGGCGTTGCCGCGCGGAAAAAAATGCAAGATACCGTCAATGGCCGATGTGTCGCAATAGTGACCCACTTCGAATTCAAGATCGATGTACTCCTCGATACCGTCAATGCTCAGGGATAGCGACGGTCCGTCGGGCAGGTGATAAACGATGGTGTTGACCCTGGTCAGATCAACGGGACGAACAAACAATTTCATACTCATATCCTTGCTTTCTTGTTACGGTTTCCGGCCCGGTGCGGCCCGGGAACCGCAGCTACTCTCATGGACTGAAACATATAAGACCATTTCCATGAAACTGCAATGAAATACGGTGGACCCGGCCGGGAAAACGGGAACTGACCACTTTCGGCGATTACCCTGAGGTGCTGTAGCGTTGTCGTTTGAGGTTTGACATGGATTGAACGACAGTTTACTATAAGCAGCTTGGTAAAGATAAAATGACTGCCACATTGTGGCGTTTCCTCAGAAGACCCGCAGGTTGCATATTATGACAGAAAACATATTGAGCTCAAAGGAAAAGGCTCTTTTCGGCAAGGAGACCAACCCGTCGCATATCGAGCCGCTCAAACTCACTATGGACAGCCGGATCACGTTCCGCTGCCATCCCGGTGTCAGCTGCTTTACCGCTTGTTGCGGGAATATCAAGATCATCCTGACCCCTTACGATATCCTGATGTTGACCAGGCGACTGCAGATGCCTGCCCACGAATTTCTGCAGGCTTACACGGAACCGACCTATCTGGAAAAGACCGATATGCCCGGCGTAATGTTCAAGATGCGCGCCGAAGACAACAAGTGTCCGTTTGTTACGCCGGAAGGATGTACGGTGTACAGCGATCGCCCGACCGCCTGTCGGTACTATCCGGTCGGGATGGCCGATTTTCGCGAGGGCGGGAGCAAGGATGCCGATGGCAACGAGATCACCGCCGACGAGGAAAAGTTCTTTTTCCTGGTCAAGGAAGATTATTGCAAGGGGCATGAGGAGGATAAGACCTGGACCGTAGCCGAGTGGCGCGCTGATCAAGGCGTCGATGTCCGCGATGAGATGAATAAAAAGTGGCTGCGTCTGGTCATGCGGCGAAAATCGTTCGGGCATCAGGCGAGCCTTTCCGAACAGGCGAAACGGATGTTTTTCATGGCCTCCACCGATCTCGGCCATTTTCGCCGGTTCGTTTTCGAGAGTTCGTTTCTGCAGACCTATGAGGTCGCTGAGGATATCATCGAAAAGATTAAAAACGACGATATCGAATTGATGTTTTTCTCCTTCGATTATCTTGCCAATACGCTGTTCGGGGCCCAGGTGTCGACGATGACGATCAGGGAAGATAAGATCCGGGAGAAGGTTGTTGCCATCAAGGCCCGCCAGGACGAATCGATTCTCAAGGCAGTTGAGGAGTACGAAGAGCTGAAAAAGCAACGAAAGACCGGAGGTTGAGTCGCGGAAGGTTCGGCAACCGGGCAAGATCGAGGGTCGCAGAGTCAGCTCTAGCGACCCTTTTTTTTTCCGGTACCGATGCCCTTCGCTTTGTCGGAAGCTTCTTATACGAAATCAGTTGCCCCGGGTTCACCCGGTAGACGCAGTGGGCGATGATGAACGGTAGCCCTCTTTCAGACAAACAGATCGCCGGCCTGTTGGCCTTCCTGTCCACCCACGAGCACTGTCTGCTGCTCGACACCTCGAAACCGGACCGGCTCAACCACCAATCGCTCCTCTTTGTCGATCCGGACGAATTCCTCGTCTGCCGAGCAAACGAAAACCGTGCACCGTTTTTGCGGCAGATGGAAAACCTGCTCGGCCAGGGGTTTTTCCTCGCCGGATGGTTTGCTTACGAATTCTTTCACGAGCGGCGTAGCGTCGTCAGCCAGTCGTCGCCGAAGATCCTGGCCGAATTCGGCGTCTATCGCCGGCCGCTGATCTACGATCACGACCGGCACACGGGATCGTTCCCCGGCCTGTCCGAGCTTCCACCCCTTGAGCAGGGTGAGTATCGACTCCGCGATCTGGCGCCGAACATGGAGCAGGCCGCCTATTGCCGGGCAATTGATGCCATCCTCGACTATATCGCCGCCGGTGACACCTATCAGGTGAACTACACCTGCAAGATGCGCTTTCGCTTCAGCGGCTCGGTGGCGGGCCTTTATCTCGATCTGCGGCGTAGCCAGCCGGTCCCCTATGGCTGTTTCCTGAAACACGGCAGCCGCCATCTGTTATCGTTTTCCCCGGAACTGTTTTTTCGGACCGAGCCTGGCACTATCATAACGCGGCCGATGAAAGGCACCTGTGTTCGAGGGCGAACGCTGGCGGAAGACCGCGCTCAAGCCGAGTTTTTGCAGCGTGACGAGAAGAACCGCAGCGAGAACGTGATGATCGTCGATCTGTTGCGTAACGATTTGGCGCGGCTCGCGGAGAGCCTTGGCGGCGGCCGGGTGCGGGTCGCGTCATTGTTCGATGTCGAACGGTATCAAACGGTTCTGCAGATGACATCAACGGTGATAGCCGAGTATGCACGTACCAGCGGCGTTACCCCTGCCGAGCTGATTCGCGCGCTCTTTCCCTGCGGCTCGGTGACCGGGGCGCCGAAAATCAGGACCATGGAAATCATCGACGAGTTGGAAACGGAGCCGCGCGGCGTCTATACCGGCGCCATCGGCTATTTCGCTCCGGAAGGGCGGGCCGTCTTCAATGTGCCGATCCGCACCGTCGTGCTCGACGGTGAGCAGGGTGAAATGGGAATCGGTTCCGGCATCGTTGCCGACTCCACGCCGGATGAAGAGTGGCGCGAGTGTTTGCTGAAAGCACGGTTCCTGACCCACCCGTTGCCGACGTTCGAATTGCTGGAGACGATGCTGTATCGACCGCACGAAGGCTATTTCCTGCTGGCCGCTCACCTTGAACGGCTGGCCCGTTCTGCGGAGTATTTTTCATTTTGTTGCGACCGCCAGCGGATCCTGCGGACCCTGCACAAACTGGCCGAGGATGAAGCCTGGGATGAGTGCCGGCGGGTCCGGCTGACCCTGTCTCGGCACGGAGATCTGCAGATCTCGACAACAGCCTGCGTGGCGCCGCAGTTTCTCTGCTGGCCAGAGGAAAAGGCAGCTGGGATCACCGCCGAGGTGGCGATTGGTCTGGCCGGGCAGGCCGTCGATTCTTCAAACCCCTGGCTCTTTCACAAGACCACCCATCGTCCGGCCTACCGGCAGGGGCTGGTCCAGGCTGAAGCCGACGGTTTGTTCGATGTGCTCTGGCATAACGAGCGCCGGGAGATTACCGAGGGCTGTATCAGCAATGTCTTTGCGTTGATCGACGGCAGTTTTGTGACGCCGCCGCTGCAGTGCGGCCTGCTGGCCGGAGTCATGCGCGGGTGGTTGCTGGCAACTGTCGGCCCGTTGCCGGTGCGGGAGCGCATTATCTTTCGCGAGGATTTGTTACGGGCCGAGCGACTCTATCTCTGCAATGCGGTGCGCGGTGTGTTGCCGGCACGGCTGATCGGCGATGGTGGCCAGGTGGCGTGATGTCCCGTCTGGCCGGGTTTTTATGAAAATCGGCGGGACTGGTTTTAAACTGTCCCCCGCTAACTTTCACTTTCGTTGCGATGCCCCGTCATGGGGGTTAGTGGACGATGGTGCGGTCGTCTTCCTCGGTGATCGGTGTCGGAGGAATAATCAGGTGATATCGGGCGCCAAGTTCCCGGATCATCGTCATAAAGGCTGACGGCAGTGGTGTCTCTCGATCCCTGAGCAATATACCGAGCTTGTCGGCAGTCACCAGCGTGTCGTCCGTGGCCACCCCTTCCTGGTTGTCGCAGAGAGTCTGCAGGCGCAGGGCGTCGGTAAGGGCGGGCAGGAGGTGCGGCAGGTTGGTCGTTAGCCCGAGGAGCTCCTGTTCAATCAGGGCCCGGTGTTCCTGGCGAAAGGCCATGAATTCTGCTGCCGGGTTGATGGTGCCGAAGAGTTCGTTGGTCACGGCGCCGGCAAGCTTGGATCGAACCGGAGCATCGAGATCGGGACGATCGTTATCGAGGCGGTTTTTCATCTCCTTGAAAAAGATCATCTGGACCAGGCCGACACCTTCGCGAAGAATGGCGATCAAGCGGGATTGTTTGTTGGCGGCGGTCGTGCTCATTCAGATCACCAGTTTTATTTCCGGATTGTTGCTGATCCTGGCGAAAATGGCCAGGCGCATGTCCTCGCTGCTGACTTCCACGGTCGCATTGACGCTGCAATACCTGCCTTGGGAGCTGCGGTTGCCGTCCCTGATAGTCGGCACAGCCGGCTCGCAGGCGGACAAGACGATCTCAGTGAGTCGCTGCCGATCGGTGCCGATAACTCGGTATTCCCAGATGCAGGGATAGTTGATCTCGGGGCGGCACTGGTTGCCTGCTGAATTGTCTGCAGAAGAATCGGTCATGTGTCGGTCTTGTTTGCGGCTATGTTTTTTATATGAAAATCGGCGGGACTGGTTTTAACCTGTCCCCCGCTAACTTTCAAAACCGACTGGCCATTCCGACCACGGCGTCGATTTTCATCGTTCGTTGTGACGTCCCGTCATGAGGGTTTTATGAAAAACGGCGGGACAGGTTTTAACCTGTCCCCCGCTCACTTTCC
>JAZBPM010000165.1:0-4139 GCA_036351615.1 Desulfofustis sp. | reverse complement strand
TGACTTTCATATAAAAAAATTGATGGAACGCCAGCGTCACGACTGAAAAAGGGGGGTGTCGAGACGAAGAAAAGACACCATCATATTGCCAGGCAATAGCACGGTATCCCTGCCTGCTCACCGATTGAACAATCGCCTCTCCGGCCGAACGTTTTACAGGACCGTTTCACCAAAAAAAAGCGTCCGGCAGGGCAAGCCCGCCGGACGCATACTGAATGCAGAGAGGGAACACATCTTAGAAGCGCGGCCCACCTCCGGTTCCGGGACCATGCATCATCTGGCCGCCCATGCCACGACCACCCTTACCCGGTCCCGGTCCGCGCATACCGGGACGGCAGTCTCCCATGCCGAAGCCACCGCCCATGGGTCCGAGATACTGGGCAACACCGGCTTCAACCGCCTTTTGCCGCACGGTGGTCTGTAAGTCAAACAATTCGCCGGCCACTTGGCTTGCCGCCGCCGGGTCCGGATTATCACTCATCATCAAGGCGTGATGCTCGGCCCGTTTCATGACCAGAGACTTGCGCAGGTCCTGATTGGCGGTAAAAAAGGCATCCAGTTTTTCCTGTACTGCGGGATCGAGTTGGTTATATCCCGCTGCTCCCTGAAAATTCGGGCAATATCCGCTGCGAGCTCCCCAGCCGGCAAACGCCTGGTTGATGCCAGCCAACCCTAATCCGGTAATGAGTATGGCAATCGCTATCTTCTTTTTCATGATCTACTCCTTTTGATCTGGTTGATGATTTGACCGCTGCCGGTCTCTCTGTTGCCTCTTTGTCAGCAACGGTCGTGCCAGATACTCAACTATCGAGGCAACTCCTCGAAAAGATAAACTATGCATTTCTCGCAGGAACATCAAGCGCACCTCTCGCGACAAGCGACAGGGTAATAATTACCCGGTTTCACGCTGGTGCGGGTAGAAATTTCCCGGTCAGCTCGAAGTCATCTCGTCGCGAGTTTCATCGCGGTTGAGATCACGATGGAATACGGTCGACGCATACCCCAGGGAAAGAAGAAATCGGTGCAGTTCCTCGACGATTGCCACCGATCGGTGCCGACCTCCGGTGCAACCCACCGCCAGACGCAAGGAGCGTTTACCACTGCTCTCTCCCGCCTCGACAAGAAATTGCAGCAGCGGTTTCAACAGATGAAGAAACGTTTTTCCCCGATCACTTGCCACCACGAAGTCGAATACCGGGGACTGGAGGCCGGACAGCGGCCGCAATTCATCTTGCCAATAGGGATTCGGCAAGAAGCGGACATCCCAGAGGATAGTGGCGTCAACGGGAACACCGTACTTGAAGCCGAAGGAGTAAAGGATCAGGCTCATCCGACTTCCCGCCCCTATTGCGACGGCCATCGTTTCCTCATTCATGGGTCCTCCCGATCGATCATCAAGATTCGCGGCTCGATCGGCTTCCTGCCCGCCGGCCGCCGGAACCTGACGGCCGGATGGCCGCAGGCGATCACCGCATGGATCCTCTCATTCACCCCAAGCCGCAGCAGGCGGCCAATTGATCTGTCCCGCCGGGCCGCCTCGACGACAAAACCGATCAAGCACGTGCCGAGACCAAGCGACTCCGCGGCCAGCAGAATATTCTGGCTGGCAAGCAGCGCATCTTCGGCCGGGCAACTGGCAGCGGTATCACCGGTAACGATGATCGCCGCCGGCGCTCCGTGAAACAACCGGTCTATCCCCTCTTCCCGCCATTCTCGCAAAGCCTCTTCTATCGTCTGGTAATAGCGGTGATAATAGCTGTCCAGGCCGCCACCGGCAAACAAGCGGCTGCCCACGCGATACCAGGGGTTGGCGGCCATTTTGTTGAGACGACGGTAAAACTCGGCGGTCGCCTGCCCAAGTCGGACGACGTCCGCACGGCGCGGCAAGATGATAAAACCCCACCCCTGACTATTGGTCCCCGACGGAGCGGTGGTACCGATTTTTACCAGATCACCGAGCATGTCGGTCGTGACCGGATCGGCGGTGTAACAACGACAGGAGCGACGCCTCCGCATCAACGACACGAGTTCGGACGGGGCGACCGTCGCCGGGCCGTTTGCCGGTCCCCGTTCGTCAATGACGGTCAACGAGAGAGTGTCCACCAGGCCCGGAACGGCAATTGCGCCTTCCGGACACAACGCCGCGCAATGACCGCAGAGCATGCAATGCTCACCGTCGATCTTCGGCCTTCCCGACGCGTCGGCAGAAAGGATCCGGTCCGGACAGACGACGATGCAGGCTCCGCAACCGGTGCAGCACGTGCGGTCGATTACCGGGACCTCAAGCCGATCCATGCGATCCTCGCTGCTGCCGGAGCAGCATGGCAATGATTAATTGTCTGGTCTTACTATAAATCAGTGGATCAACACTGGCGCGCGGCCCGGCGACATTGAGCACTTCAACGCGATGCTGCAGGCACCAGGCACGCAGCTGTTCTACCGCCTCTTCCGGAGTAACCGTGGCGCAATCGATATGCAGCCAGGGCTTGGCCAGCCGTTGGGCTATGGCCCGGGTGAGTGCCGACCCACCGAAGAGTTTCCCATGAGAGAGAATCAGCGTGCCGTCACTGTCGGTCACGTTTTTCTCGGTACGCTCGGGATAATGCGGTGAGTCCAACTCCTCCAGGCGGTAGTGCTTCGGCAACGGACCGGCCTCGGTTTTCCTGCCGGCCGGAATCGCGCCGCCATGAGGAACGTCACAGGCCAAGGCACCATCCAATGCCCCCTGGTCGGCCCCGGTTTGCCCACCGGAGATAATTTTCCGAACCATACGTCCCTATCCCTTTATTATCGACCAAACCGGTCCGGCCATGAAATCCCGGCGGAACGGCCGCCTCTTACCGGCCCGCCACACCGGTCCCTGATGCCGCGACCTCCTGCCTGAGCTATCTGATCCGGATCTTCGACAGCTCGGGATCATGAATGACCATCTCCTCCTATCGAACGGCGTTTCTGGTCGCTGACCCCAAACCGACAATACACAGCAATGCACACAACTCGATCACGAGCAGCGCAAGGATGAACCAGCGCCAGCCGAACGGTACATATATCAGGCCGGGGACAAAGGAACCGACCGCCCCGCCGAAATAATAAAAAGACATATAGAGACCGTTGGCAACGGGTTTATGATCATCGACCAGGCGGCTGACGTATCCCGAAAGGGTCGCATGGGCGGCGAACATACCGAGACAAAAGACAAACATCGCCACGAACATCACCAGATAATGACCGGCGAGAAACCCCACGGTGCCGAGCATGAACACCGCCAGTCCCGTCACCACGGTGGAGATCTCGCCCTTGCAGAAACGCTGAATCCGGGCGTTGCCCAAAGCGACGAAGATTCCCATGCTGTTACCGAGATAGAGCAGGCCGACGGCTGTTTCACTGAGCTGTGGATTGATGCGCATCAATTCCAATGGAATCAGGTTGAGCAACGCGGCACCGGCGAAGAAGATGAAAAAAATTGCACCATACAGCCACAACAACGGGCCACGATGCAGGAGCGTGGCAATTTCACGCAGATCAGGGCGGGCTACACTGAGCCGAATCCTTCGGTCAAGCGCACCGAGCAAGTGCCAGCACCAGAAAAAGAGCAAGGCCAGCAGAAAGAAAAAGAGCCGCCATCCGAACAATTCGGTACAGATACCGGAAAGCATTCTCCCCAGGATGCCGCCGATAATCGTCATGCCGACATAGACCGCGACGGCCTGCTGCACCGCATGTCGCGGCGTGGTGTAGGAGACATAGCTCATCAGCGAGATCAGCACCGCCGGCAGAACAAGCCCCTGCAAGGCCCTGATGGAGAGCAACAACACATAGCCGTTGGCCAGACTGAACAACAATTCCAGGATTCCGAGGATCAGCAACGCCCCCCGCAGAATTCGACGGGCCGGAATCAGTTCGAGCAGATAACCGTAGAACAGCGGAGCACAGCCAAGCGGCAGCATCATCAAGGTGGTGAAAAGAAGGGCCTGAAGGCTGCTCAGGCCAAACTCCTGTTGAAATACCGGCTGGATAGGCTGGGCCGCATAGAGCGAACAGATGGTAACCACGGTGGTTATGGAAAGCTTGAGCAGCAGTCGCTCCCGCCCGTCACGCTGATCACTATGCAGGATCGTACTCTCGTTCATCCGGTCGCT
>JAZBPM010000164.1:0-8747 GCA_036351615.1 Desulfofustis sp. | reverse complement strand
TACGCAGCCTTTCACCTCGCCGGCGTCCTGGAAAAAATCGGGGAACTTGAGCGGGCGGAATATCTGCTGCGTGAGGTGGTCGCGCGGATGCCCGAGTTCTCAAGCGCCTTCTTCGACCTGGGCCGGATTCTCAGCCACCAGGGGAAAAAAGCCGAGGCCCGCTTCTTCCTCGGTAAGTTCAACCTCTACGAAGGCAAGCTCGATCTCGCACAAGCCAACTTCAAGGAGGTGATTGGCGAACCCCAGGTCGACCCTGCACTGCAAAGAGAGAGTGAAACAATGCTTGAATTGATTGAGCGTCTGAAAAAAGGATGAACGAGGACTACCCGGAGCGGGAGCACCCCGTCAGATACAGTAAATACTCCTGATTGCCCTTGGTTCCGGTTATCGGCGAGGCAACAATTCCTTCGCAGGACAACCCCAAAGATACGCTGAAGTCGCGAATAGCGGCCACAGCTTCCTGTTGTGCTTGTGCGTCGCTCACGATCCCGCCGCGTCCGACCCGTTCCGGACGCAACTCGAATTGCGGTTTGACCAACGCAACAATCCGTATCTTCTCTCCAAACCGCGGTAACAGCGGTGGAATCAGTTTTGTCAGAGAAATAAAGGAAGTGTCGAGTACCGCCAGATCGAGCGGACGCTCGATCTGGCGTGCGGTCAGGTCGCGGGCATTACATCGCTCCCGCACGACGACTCGCTCATCGCTCCTCAATTTCCAGTGCAGGATGCCATAACCGACATCGACGGCGTAAACGATGCGGGCACCGCGTTGCAGCAGACAGTCGGTAAACCCCCCGGTCGAAGCGCCGATGTCGGCGCATACCCAGCCGCAGGGATTAATGGCGAAACGATCCAGCGCCCCGGCGAGTTTTATGCCGCCGCGCGAAACATAGACTGGTTGCTGCCGGATGCGGATGACGGCATTTTCGGGATATGTTCGGCCCGGTTTATCGGCAACAACTTCGGAAACCAGTACCTTGCCGGCCCGGATGAGCTGTTCGGCCTGATCGAGTCGCCCGACAAGTTCGCGCTCGACGAGCAACTCGTCAAGCCGTTGTTTTCTGGTCCGACTCACCTGCTGAACATGCCGACTCGACTCCCGGTCACCTACATGCTTGCCAGTTTTTCCTGAGCCTGGCTTGCTTCCGGAGAATCCTTGTATGAGGCGATGAGTTTCTTGTAGAGAATTTTCGCCGTATCCTGGTCATTGAGGCGTTCGAAGGCCAGCGCTTGTCGGAACATGGCAGTGGGCGCCTTGGCGCTGGAAGGATAGTTGGTAATGATGGTCTGATAGTCGAGAATGGCCTGATCAAACTCCTTCAGCGCGAACAGACATTCCCCCATCATATAGCGGGCCTCCACCGCCTCGACAGTATTGGTCGATTGAGCCAATTGCTCGAAGACGTTGTATGCATCCCGGTATTTGCCTTGTTCGAACAGGCTTTTAGCCCGGGCAGCATCGCCTGCTGAAGCAGACGGTGTCGACGTCGGCGCCGGCGCGGCGGTCTCGGCTTGACGGCCCGGCGGTTCCGCCGCCGGCACCGGAGCCGTCGTGGTAACCGCTATCGGGGCCAATACTTTTTTTACTTTATCAGCTCGAATGGCCGGAATGGAGCCGCCGCTCGTGGAAGCTGCTGTCGCACGCTGGCGGGCTTCTTCAGCTGCTTGTGCCGCAGCCGCGGCCTTACGCTTTGCTTCTTCAACGCGGGCCTGCTGAATAGCCTGCAGGTTTTCCTGCTGCGCTTTCAACTGCTCGGCAAGTGTCTCGAGTTGCGAATCCTTTTGTGAAATTTCCTGTTCGAGACGTTGCATTTCGGCAAGACGTTTCTCTTCTTCCTGCCGGGTATAGTTACGAAAGGCCGTTTCCAGCTCCTTACTCTGTTCGTTGAGCCGGCGGTTAAGGTGCCCGGTTTCTTCCAGGCCGCTGCGCAATTCGAGCAGATCCTGTTGCAAACGATCGATTTGATTGACGGAATTGGCCTGACGCTTCTGCAGTTCGTCGATGGTCGATGACTCCAGGTCAGTCACCTTTTTGTTGAGCATGCGCAACTGGTAGTGAATCTGATTGAGATCGTCCTGGGAAGCGCATTGAACCAGCAGCGGAGATACGATAAAGGCGCAGAGAACGGTAAATGGAATTTTTTTCATGATCGTTGATAAAGCAAAAAGGTTTTATATGAAAATTGGCGGGACAGGTTTTATTAACCTGTCCCCCGCTCACTTTCAAAAATCAACCGGCCATTCCGACCACGGCGCCGATTTTCATCGTTCGTCGTGACGTTCGTCACGGCCGCTAGTAGGTCTTTATCTGCCAGCGTGGATACGACTGACTGCCGGGAAGCGAGAAAAGCAGGCGTTGATATGAACCGTTTTTCATTATTCCATAGATCTTATGGCCGGCGCCATCTCTTTTTGCAAAGATGATCTGGTTACCGTCCGGTGACCAGGACGGTGACTCATGATGGGTCTGATCGGTGGTAACCTGTGTCTCCGATCTGTCCTTGAAGGGATTGACGGTGCATATCTGGTAAATTCCGCCGCGCAGGCTGGAATAGGTCACCAGGTCTTCGGTGGGGGACCACGACGGTTCCGCATTTTCCGACCCTTCGTATGTTATCCGCTGGGTGTTGCCGCTAGCCAGTTCCATCAGGTACAGTTGTGGCTTCTTGCTCCGATCGGAGACGAAGACGATATGGCGGCCATCCGGGGAGAAGACCGGAGAGACATTGATCCCGGCGTTGCGGGTGATTTGTTTGAGTATCTCGCCTTGACGATTGATCAGGTAGAGGTCCGGGTTACCGTTGTGCGAGAGTGTCACGATCATCGAGTTGCCATCCGGCGCCCAGGCCGGGGCCAGATTCATGCCGGGCCGACGTGACAGGGCCCTTGTTGTCTTATCCTGCCGCAGATCGGTGATATAAAGATTCTGGTTGCCGCTGTGATAGGACGTATAGGCCAGGAAAACGCCGTCCGGTGAAAAACGGGGTGAGACGATCAGGCTTTGGTGTCTGGTTACCTGCCGCAACGAGCGACCGAGTATGTCGGTGATGAATACCTCCTTCTCCCGTTTGTTCGGCGGTTGTGAGACAAATGCGATCTGCGTGCCGGCAATCCCGGATTTACCGGTCAATTCGTTAATTACCGCATCGGTGAACTTGAAGATCATCACATCGGTTTGCGTCGATGGACCGTTGTACGACTTGCCGAGCAGCATGTCGCCTGTTGCCGCGTCAAACAATCTGATCTCAAGGGTGATCTGGTCTCCGGCAATGGTATACCTGCCGACGGTCGCATAATCGACGCCGAGACGTTTCCAATCGTCAGCGGTGGAACCTTCTTGGGCGGCGGATGAAGCAATGTCTATGATTCCGTGAAATTCAAGTGCTTTGGCCAAGGTTACGGCCAGATTTCTGCCATAGGCCTGTTGGCTTGCGGCCAGACCGCTGTTTTGAAACCAGGGGACGGCAAAAAGAATTTTCCGGGCATCGGGTGACGTGATATCGAGATAGACCCGCTGGGCATCAGCGGTAATCGGTACCAGCAGAAACAGACAGAGCAGGGGCATCAGTAATCGTTTCATGGAAGCTCATCACTCACGGTTTAATTAATACTGCCGGGCGAAAATCGTAGACCGATTTCGAAACTGTTTTTTCTCAGAGCCGGGGGAATAGCCGGCAGCGGGTTGGCATCCTGAACGGCTTTGCTGACGAATTGATCGAATACCGGATCGTTTGATCGTTTTTCAAAAAAATGGTTCGTAATCGTCCCATTTTGAGAGATCGTTATGACGACGACGGCCTGAGTCGACGGATCCCATCGCTTGAATTCGGGCAGGGCCCAGAATTGCGTAATGCGATTGACGATGGCCGTATAATACTGCCGCTCCAGGATCGTCAATGTGCTTGCCGACCCGGACCGAGCGGTAGACGAAGCAGAGCGTTGCGCCTGGTTGCGAATCTCGGTCAATTGCTGCTCGAGCAGTTTTTGGGCCCTGGCAGCTTCTTCAGCGGCTATCCGGGCCTGTTCCGCTGCCTGTTGTTCGGCGCGCAGGGCTTCGGCCAATCGTTGTCGGCGCAGACGTTCCGCCTCGCGTTGGCGGTTTTGCTCCTGATTTTCCTCTGGTACCACGGTTTTCTTGATTTTCTTTTTTAGCGGCTTGAGCGAGACAGGGTCAACCGGTTTTGGTGCAGGTGCAACGGTTTCAGGAGCGATGGAAACCGCTTCCGGCTCGGGGTTAACCGGTTCGACCGGGGGCGGTTCTGCAGCTGCTTGCGGCTGCGGTGCCGGCTGATCAGCCAGAGAAATCAAATCGACGCTGTAGATATCTTCAAAGCGCGGCTTTGACTTGAACATACCCGGCAGAAAAATAATACTGAAAGCGATCAGCAGGTGAAAACCGATCGCCAGATTGAGCGGCAGCAACCATTGGTTTTTACCGTCGTATGTAACGCTGTACTGCTTGGTCACGATGCTATGGATTTTCTTCAACGGAAGGTTGGGTCACCATACCGAGTTTGTCGAATCCGGCCTTTTTGATATCAGCCATCACCGAAACCACGATACCATAAGGAACCGCCTTATCTGCTTTGAGGTAGATCGGTTTGTCCGTGTCTGTACTCCCAACTTTGGCAAGTTCCTGCAACAAGACTTTCTGGCTGATCCCCGCCAGATTGCCAAGACCGATCACCCCGTCCTTGTCGATGGTAACGACAATCGGGTCATCGTCTTGCCGAAGAGATTTGGCCGTTGTTTCGGGGAGATCAACGTCAAGCCCCTGGGTCATCATCGGAGCGGTGATCATGAAAATGATCAGCAGCACCAGCATCACATCGACGAGCGGCGTGACATTGATGTCCGCCATCAGTTGTTTTCGCCCGTTTCCGGTTGACATTCCCATGGTTACAACCTCTCAGACACGGCTGAGTAAATCACGTTCGACCAGATTGAGGAAATCGGTGGAAAAATTCTGCATTGTGTCGTGCACTCCGATGAGCTTGTTGGCAAAATAATTGTAGAAAATTACTGCCGGAATAGCCGCCGCAAGGCCGGCAGCGGTGACCACGAGTGCTTCTGAAATACCAGGTGCAACGACTGCCAGCGAGGCCGAACCCCGTTGTCCGATATCATGAAACGAAATCATGATTCCCCAGACGGTGCCGAACAATCCGATGAACGGGGTAGCGCTGCCTGTGGTCGCGAGGAACGGGAGCAGGCTCCCGAGCTTGCTGACCTGTTCGTTCTCCGCCTTGCGAAGCGCCCGCTTGAGATTATCCATGGTTGCCAATTGCATTTCCAGGGTTTCTCTGCCGGTTTCATCTCCACGATTTCTGATGCTATTGATCTTTTTCAATTCGTTGAACCCTGCCTTGAAAACAGCAGCTTCCGGGCTATAGGCGTACTCCTCGGCAGCAGTACTCGCTTCGCTCAGCGTTTTCGACGACCAGAAAGCCTCGAGGAAATCTTCGGAATCGAGCCGGGCGTTTCGGAATAGCCGGCTTTTCATGAAAATGATAGACCATGAACCAACGGAGAAGAAAAGCAGCAGCGCCATGACCGTCTGACCGATCGGTCCGGCATGAATGATCATCTGGGTGAGTGACAGTTGCACGATATGCGTTCCTTTAAGTAATCGGGGGCTCGGGGCACATCTCCGGCCGGGGTAGGTAAGAAGCTTTTGTCAAGCGTGGACAAACCGCACAGAGTATGACCTTTTTTGAGCAAAAGGTCAACAGCTCGTTTATCAAAAAACAGATGTTATGGCAGGTAGTTATCTAGAAAAAACTACGGAGCTACCAGCGCGCAGGTGAATTCGGTTTTGGCCGCCACTTTGCCGTTCACTCTGGCCGTCCCTTTGAAAAAACAAACGGAGGCAACCGTCTCGACAAGATCTACGGTCATCCGGACAGTTTCACCCGGCATTACCTGTCGTTTGAATTTTGCCATGGTGATCTTGGTAAGTACCGGGATTTTTGTGCTCTGGTAATCCCCGGCTTTTTCCAGAACCGAGGCCACCAGGAGTGCTCCGGTCTGGAAAATTGCCTCGCAGAGCAATACGCCCGGCAACAGGGGGCGCCCCGGATAGTGTCCGGTAAAGACATCGAGGTTTTCCGGGATCTTCTTCTCCGCCGTTATAGAATTCATCGTCTTTGTAATAATCTTGTCCACCCAGAGAAACGGCGGGCGGTGGGGGATCAACGAAGAAATAGTGGTGTCCATCTTATAAACCTCCGTTAATATCGATCACCGCTCCAGTTATATAGGACGCCCGTGCGGATGCCAGGAAAAGTACCGCGTCGGCAATCTCTTCGGCGGTACCGAACCGTCTCATGGGGACCATCTTTCGGTAAGCGGCCCGCTGTTCGTCGGAGAGATCGCTGATAAAGTCGGTGTCGACAAAGCCGGGCGAAACGCAATTGACGGTGATTTTCTTGCGTGCCACTTCTTTCGCCAGAGTTCGCGTCAGACCGATCTGTCCGGCCTTGGCGGCGGCATAATTGCCCTGACCGCTGAAACCAAGATAGGAGGCCGGCGAGGTGACACTGATGATGCGCCCGTACTTTTGCTTGAGCATCAGCGGCACCGCATATTTGCACATATTGAACGTTCCGGTCAGATTGACGTCGAGCACGCGTTGCCAGGTGTCGATATCCATTAGCGCCAGCAACTGATCACGCCGGATGCCGGCATTATTCACGAGAATATCGAGTGTATCGTGCGCCTCCTCGAACGTGGCATAAAATTTGCCGACGGCTTCATGGTCGGCGACATTACAACGGACCAACTGCAACCGATCTCCAGCGTTCTGACACTGATCGGCCAACTCGGCCGCCGCCGTTTGATCGCTGCCGTAAAGGCCGTAAACGGTGGCGCCACGGTCAAGCAGGGCTCGGGTAATGGCTCGGCCGATACCGCGGGTGGCGCCGGTTACGATCGCCTTTTGCTGCAGGAATTCTTGCATGGAGTTCATACCTTTTCGATGCTGCGCAAATAACTGTCTACATCATTAGCCACGATAACACCATAGTTTATGGCGCCCAGCCAACCAGACATGATAATTCCGACCGAGCCGACATGAAAGAGGCCGCCGATCTGTTTGAAGATTGAGCGGGAGACATCGAGTCCTTCAAATTTGGTACCGAAAGACGTTCCTCTCGTGTGCAGGGTGTAGCGGTTGAAGGTCTTCGGCGTTGCTGCTTCCTGCCAGTCGATCTTGGCCCGGATATCAGGCACGTAGCGCTCGAGATCGTCCAACGTCCTGTCGATCAACGCGACTTTCGCCTGACGATAATGCTCATCATCGAGTTTCGACCAGTCCTCATAACGGCTATTCATTGAGGCGACGATGGTATATCGATCGTGGCCGGGTCTGGTCTTTGGATAATAGATGGAAAAGGTCTTCGACCGGGTATTGACGTCGAGCAATTCGGTCGAGTCGAAAACTGGTGAGCGGGAAGAAAAGATCAAATCACCGATCATCTCGATCGAGGCGTCTGGACGAATGCCGAGGTAGACCTGGCAACTCGAGTTATTCACCCGGATCCGATCGGCCTGTTCAAGAAATTCGTCGGTAAAGCAATCGGTGCCGACCAGATTGTAGATGGTGTTGGTAATACCGCTATTGGACACGACAGCAGGTGCATCAATGGTACGCCCGTTGACATTGACTCCGGTCGTCCTGCCGTTTTTGGTCTCGATTCGATCGACCCTGGCGCCGGTGCAGATCGTAACCCCGTTTTTTTCCAGTTCCCGCGTCATCAACGCTATTAGTTGATCGGTTCCCCCCTGGAAAGTGAAGACACCGCGGTTCATAAAATTGGAAAAAACGATACCGTAGGTAATGGCCGGGTCTTCAAGCGTCGACCCGTTGGCATAGGTGATCGGTTCCATCAGCAGTCGATGGACATCACTGCGGCCGGGAAAGAACTCTTCGAACAACTCGCGGGTGGTCATCGTTCGGTCGTCATAGAAATTCATCGTATCGACACGCCGGAAAAAGGCTTCGATACGTTTTGGGTCAATGCCAAAACGGTTGGTCAAGAGCGCGGTGAAGTCATGCTTGTCAAACGTCGTCTTCAAAGAAAACTGTGGATTATCAAAAACGATATCGCGTAACTGGACGATAGAGTTCATGATTTCCCGGTTCCAGTACTTCTTGCAGGTCTTCACCATTCCGTAGGGAAAGCCGTGCAGAGAAACGTCGAAAATGTGTCCTTTGCGTTTGAACCAGGTAGCCAGACCGCCGAGGCGATGGTGATGTTCGAGCAACAGGACACGATGGCCGCACCGGGCCAATCTATTGGCTGTGGTCAGACCTCCGAGACCGGAACCGATAACAACGGCGTCGTAACGATCTTTACAGTGTTTAAAAGGGGTCGGCATCAATCCTCACGAGTCGGAGAAGGCTGGTGGTTTATGAGCAGATGGTTGTTGACCATCGAGACGCCGCTCAACAGGGCGCCGATAATTCCGAGGTACCCCTGATCCGTACCCGCCAGAATCAGGTTTTCGTAACCGATCAGGCCATCTTTGATCTTGACCGGACTGCCGTAAATGGCCCCTTCTTGCTTGCCGGTATAGCGCTCGATGGTCAGAGGGGAAAACGAGTCGTGAAAAAGAATCAGGTCGGCGAAGGGGCCGATGAGCGTTTCCGCCTGCTGCTGGGATTGCTCGACGGAGGATTCCTTTAGCCGACGATAGCGCTCAGGCTCCGTGGCCGCTTCACGCCAGAGGTCGTAATTGGCAAGGTG
>JAZBPM010000163.1:0-3101 GCA_036351615.1 Desulfofustis sp. | reverse complement strand
TCGTATTTATGTATTTGCCTACTAAGGAAAATCGATCTCGCCGGACACGTGCCGTCGGCGGCCAGATTTTCGCAACCCCGAAACAACCGGGAAAAAGATGCCGACAAGACTGCCGGCAAACAATATATGACTGAAATTTCATAAGGATAAACGATCATGCTCTCATTACAACAGCAGTACAATCTCGTGCCGGGTAGATACGCGAAAGAAATGGCCTCCGTTTCGGTACTGCCGCACCTCAAAAGTATGGCTGTAGATCTGGCCACCTATTCACGGAAAGGGGTGTCCGCTCTGCAGCGCAGCGGGCAACGAATCTTCCGAAAAGGTCCCAGATTGCCGAAGGCAATTTGAACCACGTCATTCGGTAACGACCCGTCAGTCTTTCACGAGTGCTGCACGGTTTTTTAGCGGCCACCTCCGTTGCTGGAGGTGGCCGTTGTTTTCTGTGTCGACTCGAGCACCAATCGGCTCGTGGTTTGCGGTGTCAAAACGTGTTGCCGTCGAGATACTGTAGGAATCGTTTCAGCGTCGGCGCGGCTCCTTGCCCCTCAGGATAGGCACAGACAAGGTTTCGAGCGGCCCACTTGTCTGCCAGCCGCAGCATTTTCAGGTTCTCATTGGTCACATGCGGCTGCAGATCCCGCTCGCCAATGATGCCAAGTCCCAAACCCGCTTCAACGCATCGTATAAGGGAATTTATCCGCTGTACCATAACCGATGATTTTGTCGGCATCCTGTGTCTCTTCCTCGCCTCGGAGACAAGTTCATCGAGAACTCCTCCTTCATGAAACGAGACATTCTCGTAGCAGAGGGTGTCTGCGAAGAATACGGAATCGGAATCGCGATGTTCCAGAAACAGCGGATGGTCTTTGTGGCCGACCACCCATACCTGGTCAGCCTTGAATGGCTTGAGTTCAAATCCCGTTGTGTCGACCGAATCGTAGATGATGGCCAGGTCCAAGACATCTTCCCGCAAAAACCGCACACCCTGCCGGGAGAAAATTTCCTGCACGGTTACATGTACTTCAGGGTTTTCCTTCTTGAACCGGGCGATGATAAACGGCAGGACTCCGGCCATGGCCCGTGGGATGGCGGCAAGCCGCAATTCACCGGCCTCGCCTTCGGCAAAACGTTTCAGGTCCGCCCGCACCTCGGCGTATTTGTGCAACAACTGCTCGCAGTGGTTCGCAAACGTCTGGCCGGCCGGCGTGAGATGAGTGCCTGATGGTGTTCTGGAAATGAGCACGATGCCAAGTTCCCGCTCAAGATCGCTTATCCGGCGAGAAGCGGCAGATGCGGCGATGTGTTCATTCCTGGCGGCCGCGCCGATGCTCCCCAGGCGGGCAACCGCCAGGAACACGCGCATGGTGACGATGTCGAAACTTTCCATGATGTTATTTTCGAGGCGTTGGTTGAAAATCCATGCCGTTCTGTGCCGGGCGGTTCAGCAATTCAAGTGTAATTTCATCATTATGTCGGTCTGTTTTTCATTTCCCAAGGTGAAAATGTGTTTGTCGAATTCCTGGAAACCGATTTTTTTGTAAAATCGTAGTGCCCTCGGATTCTTTTCCCAAACACCGAGCCACATATATTCGATCTCGTTTTGCTTTGAGATCTCGAGGGCTTTCTCGTAGAGCAGTTTTCCGACATGTTTGCCATGATACGCCTTTAGAACATAAATCCGTTCGATTTCAAGTGCATGGCTGTCCCGAATTTCTGTTTGCGACGCTCCACTATTTACTTTGAGATAGCCGATCGCCTGGCCATCGATTCGAGCAAAATAAAATTGTGAATTGGGATCATTCAACTCGTCTGTAAGTTTTTCAACAGAAAACCCGTTTGCCAGATACTCTGCGATGTTCTCTTCGCTGTTATCGTCAGCGAACGTCTCGGCAAATGTCGATCTGCAGATTTCCTGCAGCTGTCCGAGGTCGTCTGGCGATACCTGTTTGATTTCAATGCGCTGCATGTCAATGAGATACAGTTTTTAAGCCGATAATTGATAGAATCAGCGTCGTCAGGAAAAAGAGTCTCAGGAAATTTGTGGGTTCCTTGAACACAAAAATGCCAACCAATACCGTGCCGACTGCGCCGATACCAGTCCAAACAGCATAAGCGGTCCCGATCGGCAACGTTTGCGTTGCTTTGATGAGAAGCCCCATGCTGATACTGAGCGTTACGAGGAAGCCCGCAAGCCATAGATACATTTCGTTTCCGGTCGTGCCGTTTGCCTTTCCCAGACAAAAGGTGAACGATACCTCAAAAAGACCGGCAAAAAATAAGATGAGCCAATTCATTTTTCTGAGCGGTGAATAATTGCGTTTAAATAATGACCTGCGTGCCAAGTGGCTTGGTATGACGGGAAAAAGCCGTGCCTGCGCCTGGCTCGTTATGCCTCTATGAATGGCTGCTTTGTACCAGGAAAGCACCTGCCAGAACAAGGCCTACACCAACAACTTTCGTAAGATTTAAAGGCCTTACCGCTAGCCCGAAGACCCCAAACTGGTCGAGCAAAATCGATCCGAACAGCTGCCCGGCTACGACACAAACAAAAAAGAGGGCCACGCCAAGCACTGGGGCGACAACTATGCTGCCAGCGACAAATAGTACCCCGACGATACCCCCAATAATGACCCACCATGGCAGGATTCTAATCTGGGAGATATCTCCTGTCCCTTTGCCGAGACTCAACCACAAAATGATCACAAATATCAAGCTGATAAATATTGAAATTGATGCTGCCAGTAACGGACTGCCAAGCCCCCGGGCCATAGTGGCATTAATCGGTGGCTGAAAAGAGATTGCTGCTCCAATGAGAAAAGCCGCAATAAGGTATATCAAATTACTCAATTTTTGTTCTCCTTATAACCAAACGTGCCTGATGTCAAAACCTGGCTCTGCTTCCAGATTCTTGCCGACGACGTAACCCGCCACCATGACGCTCATCCAAAGGCTGAAAAACACTGTTACCATCAGGACCGGAATTGCCCACCCTGTCCATGCCGGCCAGGTACTGTCACCAAAGACGTAAATCCAGAGGGCCCCGTACGTGGCTCAGAACATGGCGAAAGTGACCAAAAGGGAAACAAATAGGCCGGGTG
>JAZBPM010000162.1:0-2703 GCA_036351615.1 Desulfofustis sp. | reverse complement strand
CTGAGAAACAAGGGTGCACCTGAGCGCAGAGAACAACAGCCTCGCGGTACCACGCAGCAGCGCACCAGACAGACCAACAGACGAAAGCGGTCTTCTTCTAACCGTTGATCTCCAGAGAAGCTTGAAAAATTTGAAATTTAGTTCAAAGCCGAGGCACGCAAGAAAATTTTACCGCAGGCATGCTTTTGATATTCCGAGGATAAAATTTATTGCGTAACGATGAGGTTGGGCGAAATGGCAATTTTTCAAGGTTCTCTCACTATTCACCCGAGTTCGTCTGGCCCAAAGCTGACGGCCTGATCGATACAAGGTACCGACAGGAGGAGCATCAGAAAGCGATCGAGCCCGAAGGCGATCCCGGCTGCAGTACCGATAGCCGAGAGATCGCGGAGAAAGGTTTCAGGCATCTTCCGCTGTTGTCCGTCCTGGTGTTCCAGGATAGCCAGTTCCTCGATAAAACGGGCGCGTTGCCGAACACCATCGGTGAGCTCGCTGAAACCGTTGGCCAACTCCATGCCATTGATATAGAGCTCAAATCGCTCTGCCACCGACTCATCGTTTGCCTTCAACTTGGCCAGGGAGGCACAGACGGCCGGATAGTCGACAAGAAAGGCCGGTCCATGCCGGCCGAGATGCGGTTCGACATACTCGACAAGTAACTCGTCAAATCTCTCGGTCGCCAAGGCCTGTTCCACCGTTTCCGGGCAGTGACGAGCAAACGCCTGAGCAACGCTGAGCCGCTCCCAGGGCCGTTCTACAGGCCCCGTCCGCAAACAGGACCTGTCAAGCAACGATCGGAACCGGTCATCTGCGGCCAGCTCATCGAGGACATAGCTCACCAGTTCTTCGCAATCTCTCATCAGATCACGATAGTCGCTGTCCACTCGATACCATTCAAGCATCGTGAATTCAGTCAAATGGCGGTTTCCGCGTTCGCCGGCGCGAAAGCAGGGACAGATCTGAAAAATTTTGCGGCACCCGCGGGCCAGCAGCCGCTTCATGAACTGTTCCGGAGACGGCTGCAGGAACCAGCCGTCACTGGCAACCGGAGAGATGTGCCGCTCCGGCAACAGCAGCGGGGCGCGAACAGGCGTATCGACCTCGAGGAACCCCTTCTCGTAAAAAAAACGGCGGATACTGCGGAAAAGGGCTGCACGGACGTGCAGCCCTTCGACGGTGAGCATTACCTACTCTTTGACGCGGGTAACATATTCCCCGGTGCGGGTGTCGATCTGGATCTTGTCCCCCTCCTCGACAAACGGCGGAACCTGCAGCTGGTAACCGGTCTCGACCACCACCGGTTTGGTGTCCGAGCCAGAGGTGTCGCCGCGGGCCCAAGGGTCGGCCTTGGTCACCAGGAGATTGACAAAGATCGGCAGACTGATGTCGATCGGGCGAGCGCCGAAAAACAGAACCTCGACCTCCATATTGTCGATCATGTAATTGATGTTGTCGCCCAGTTGTTCCTTTGTCAAAAACAACTGATCGTAATTGGCGGTGTCCATGAAATGGTATTGATCATCCTGGTTGTACAGGTATTGCATGGTCCGCTCTTCAAGATCCGGCTTCTCGAACTTGTCGTTGGAGCGATAGGTGTTGGAGAATTGTGACCCGGTGATCATATTTCTCAGTTTGGTCCGATAGAGCGCCTGTCCCTTGCCGGGTTTGGCAAACTCAAAATCGACGACAATATACGGCTCGCCATCGATCTGGATTTTCAGCCCTTTTCGCAAATCAGATGCGGTATACATCTCAAGTCTCCATGAAAACTGCCGTCCACACAGGGTGGCAGCAATGATGAATGGGTGAAGCGCAAGCCTCCACCACAAAATTTTAACCTCTCAATATACTCGCCAAAAAAGCAATTTGACAAGCATTAAAATCCGGTAAGCAGTGGTCGTCGTTGCACCTGCACCCTTGCCAACAGGATTGCATTTCCGAGCGGACCGTGGTTTTCTTGCGGAAGCGCATCAATTATCCCATTTTACCGAACGAACCGGATCGGTACTCACCGGCCATGATAAAAAAGATAGGAATCCTCTCAGATACGCATCGGACCAACTGCGACCCGGCCTTTACCCTGGCCGTGCTGACCGCCTTCCAGAGCTGCGACACCATCGCTCATGCCGGCGATGTAACCGACGCCCGGATCCTTACCGCCTTTCCCGGCAAACAGGTGTATGCCGTGCATGGAAACATGTGTACCCCGGCCACCCGCAGCCTGTTGCCGGAATCGCTGAGCTTTTCCGCCGGCGGTTACCTGATTGCCCTGTGCCACGGCCACCTGGCAGGCCTTGACCGTGCGGGATATCTGCTCGAACGCTTTCCCGAGGCGGACGCTATTATCTTCGGTCATACTCACCAACCGGTGATCCAGAACTTTGGTTCGACCCTGCTCATCAATCCCGGCTCGTTCCGCAGTACCGGTCGTTACGGTAGTCCCGGCAGTTATGCTCTTCTGACCATCACCGAAACAGGTCTGCACGCCGAGTTGCATGAATGTACGGTGGTGTCATGAAGACGCTCTGGACCCCGTGGCGCATGGAGCGTATCGTCGCCGTGCAAGCCGCCGACAACAAAGAGAAAACACCCTGCCCTTTCGAGCCGCCCGGCACCGCTCCCGACTCAAAAACAGATCTGCTGCTCTACCGCGCTGCCGACCGGCTCTGCCTACTCAATCGCTTTCCCTATGCAAACGGTCAT